>JALCDF010000018.1 GCA_022641375.1 Megasphaera sp.
AACACCGCCGTCGATTACCGATTTTAAATACTTGTATTCCTTTTCGTCTTCATCAAAAGACAGGTCATCAAAAAATAAAATAAACTTTTTGCTCTTGATCCTGCTTAATCTTTCCATCACTGATGCCAAATGAGACAACTGCCCCCGGGCTATCTGTAACAGTCTCAATCCATCCGGATAATACCGGTATACCAAAGCCTTGACCGCCGTCGATTTCCCGGTGCCCCGGGCTCCTGTCAGCAGAACATTGTTCGCTTCTTTGCCGGCCATGAATTGTTCCGTATTGGCCAATAATTTAGCTTTCTGCATTTCATAGCCGATAAGATCCGACCAATCAAACCGTGGAAACGGTTCAATCCCAATATATTCACCGTTTTCACCAATGCGGAACGCCATGAAGCGGGCTAATTTGCCGCGGCCATATATTGCATAATGGCTCAGCATCAATTGGGCACCCGCTGCCGCATCCGCCGCATCCCGCAGGGCATAGTCCAATTTATCCAGACAGCCATCTGTACGAGGCATCGCCGGTTCATACGTATCCAGAAATGTAATTCCCAAAAAATCAGATGGTTTCGCTTGCAAGTATGGCCATAATATAGACATATCCCTGGCCATAGCGTACTGCAGTCCCTTTCCAACTGTACCGTTGCGTTCAATAGAAGCTGCGGCAATCGTATCGCCTTCACACAACAGATGCAATAAATACCGGCGCAATATATTCCCTGACAATCCCAGTATTTCTGCCTTATCAATCAACAGTGCTGCCACATCTGCCTGTAATGAAGCATCATCTTCTTCCATACATGCCAATATCGCCTGGACAACAGGATCATCCAAAAAACTGCGGCATACAACTAGTGTATGCAAACTCGGATATGTCATAATGATTCCCCCTATAATATGCAAATGAAATTCATTTATTTAAATTTATAACAGAAATACTGTAAAAATGCAAGAAAAACAATGATTTTCATGTTTGATATCTATCACAGAATCAAAAAAAACACCGGTCAAAAACGATGACCGGTGTTTTCGTCTACGGATGAATATATCGCTTCATGCCACGACCGTATACAACGTACGCCGCCAACATACACCCCGCACCAATAAAACAAAGCATGACCAAACTGTGCACAAATGTCGGTGAATGCCCCCAAAGGAACAGATTCCGCGCCGTATCCGACAAATAAGATAACGGAAATAACGCTGCCACGGACTGCAAAAATGACGGCATGGAAAATCCCGGCCAGGTATATCCGGAAAAGATAAATGCCGGAACCGGATACATAATAATCATACGGATAAACTGCATTTCGGTCCGACAAAAAGAGGCTGCCAGCATACAAAACCCAATGGCGGCAAAACAAAATGCTGCTCCCAGACCAAACAAATCAGTCACCGAAGCTTTGACCGGGATCCCCCATAACACATGGGATAAGACGATGACCAGTCCATAGGAAACCATCGACAATATCCAGTAATATACTGCTTTTACCGCCATCACCAGCCAGCGCGGAAAAGGAAATCCGCCATGTTCATACTCAAACGTCATCGCCGCACCGACACAAAACAGGATGCCCTGCTGAAAGGCAACCATCGCTAACCCGATGAGAAAAAAGAACGTATAGCCTTGCGTCGTATTATTCATGACCCGAAAATTACAAGTGACCGGGGCAATATAGTTAGATAGCTTCTGTTCATCCGAACCGGTAGCCAACGCCGTCCGCTGTACCGCCATCCGATTCGAGAAATCCGCCGTAATATTTTGCACTGCCGAACTGGTAATGTTTGTCAAAATTATATTCGACCCATTGGCAATAAGCAACACACTGGAAGACCGTCCTGTCTTGATCTGCTTAGAAAAATCACGGGGAATCTGCACCGCTACATAGGCCTTTTTTTCCCGCAGCGCTTCGTTCATTTCTTCCGCAGAATGCGCATACCCGACAATTCCAAAACTGTCGCTGTCATCAAAACACTCGATAAGACTGCGGCTCGTATGAGATTGTTCTTCATCAAAAACAATGCACGGCACATTCTTGACAACATTCGGCATATATAGGATTCCGAACACGATCAAATATGCCACGGCAGCCCCAAAGAGGAAAACAAAACGCCGTTTGTCTATCATACATTCCTTTATTTCCCGCTTCAAGATAGTGATAATCATATTCATCATGTCGGCATGCCCCCTCTTTTCCACTTTGCCAACAGACAGTGCCCCATATCGTGACGACGGAACGATACGACTCCTAAGGCAATACCCATCGAAATCAGTCCGCCGACAGCCATCGCTGTGGCATCACTCCATAGTGCCGGCGCATACCCTGCCAACATTATATCCCGCAGGTTGTCACCGGCCCGGGTCATCGGCATAATAAAAGACACGGCATATGCTACTGTATTCATACTAAAAGACGGCCAGGACAACCCACTATATAATAATCCAGGCATAATGTATACCATCGGTGCCTGTAATGATAGTTCTCTGGAAGGGCAGCAGGCCGAAAAAATCATAAGCACGCCGAGAACAAAGAAAGCAAAGGTGCCGGCCAACACGCCGGCATCAAGCCAGCTGCCCCGCATGGGTACAGCAAATCCGAATACACAGACCGCCAGAGACATATAAAAAGCCGGAATCGATGCCAGCCAATAGGGCACGATTTTTCCTGCCAGAATAGCCAGTGATGGACATTCTTTCCCATACCGGCGTCGCAAAAGTTCGGTTACGACTGTAGGCGCAAAACAAATCATCAGTCCGATTTGAAAACCGTTCATCATCAGACCTGCTAACATAAACGAACTGTATCCGTTCGCCGGATTATTGAGGATACGCACGCCAAGCTGCACCGGATAGGCCGCATGCACGGCAGCATCGGGAAGAATTCCGCCGGACTGGAGCATGCTTTTAGCTACAGCAACCGTAAACGTGCGGCTGATTTCCTGCGTCGTACTGATAGCAGCATTGCCAAACATATTATTGGCAGAATTCGTAATAAACAAAATATTCGACGCTCTGCCCTGTTTGACATCTTTGGAAAAATCCCGCGGAATCTGCAATACTGCCAGCGCCGTCCCATTATTGATGCAGTCTTCTAATTCCTGTTGATTATTTACATAGACCGAAATATCAAATCGTTCTGCATCATCATACATCTGAATTAGTTGCCGGCTCAGATTGCTCTGATCCTGATCATAAATCGCCAGCGGAATATGATTGACTACATTATTTTGATATACAAAACCGAATAAGACCGAAAACAGCAATGGTACAAAGAATATAATCAAAATTAACGGTATTTTACCGCCAAAAAGATATTTTATTTCATCGCGTATTATGGTTATTATCCATTTCATGAAGCATCCCCTACGATTTGAAAACGCATTCCCGGTCGAAGAACATCGGAATTTACCTGGATTTTTACATTAAAGCTGATGATATCTGTATCATCGCCTCGTTCACTGGTAGCACGACTGGTCGCAAATTCTGCTTTCTTGCTGATATCGGTAATCACTCCCGTCACTTCCGTTTTCCCATCACGGGCCACGAGAGTCACATTCTGATTCAGGCGATACTGGGATAATTCTGTTTCCGGTACCTTTATATCCACCCAGTTATCTGTCGGATCCTGCACGGCCACCAGCGGTGTGCCCGTAGAAATCATAGACCCTTCTTCAATATATTTTTCCGTGATGATTCCATCAAAAGGAGCACGGATTTCTGTTTCCGTCAAAGACACCTCGATTTGCTGCAGCGCCGCCTGCGCTTGTTCCAATTTTTTAGCTACTGCATTTTCATTTGCCTTATTAACATCTGTTGTCATCAGTGTTGAATCCGCTTGATTCACGGCTTGTCCCGATTGATCATACGCTGCCTGTGCTGCTTCGTAATTCGTTTTGTATTGGTCAAAGGTCTGCTGTGATACCGCACCGCTTTCAAGAAGTGATGCATACCGTTCATAATCCGCCTGGGCTAGTTTAAGATTCGTAGCGGCTTTTTGTTGAGCTGCCTGCGCCTGCCCCAGTGCTGACTGGGTCGTACCACTCTGCATCGTCGTTGTATATGACGCCTGATTCTGTTGGGCTTCCAATGCTTGGATATTTGCTTCTGCCTGCGCCTTTTGTGTCAGTAAGTCCCGTTGATCAATAATCGCCAGAAGCTGCCCCTGCTGAACCGTATCCCCTTCCTTGACATTTAATTGGATTACCCGGCCGGAAATTTTAGAATTAATATCAATCTCTTTCGCATCGGCACGTCCCCATGTCTCCTGTGAAGCCGTCGTTGTCTTGCTGCACCCAAGGCACCCCAGACATATAATCGCCATAGTTATCACCGCGATTGCAGCCATGATATTTTTATGGATTCCCCATCGCATATATAATTCCTCCTTTATTATCTCATTTTTGTTGAACATGTTCAATTTTATTGCAAACAAAACTGCTTCCACTTTTACAACCTGGACAGCAGCTATTGTCTTATCTAATTTTAATTACCAACAGGATAATCTCGCAGTTGATTACCAATCGTGCTCCACAAATTTTCCTGTTCCTTCAGCCTGTTCAGGATATCCTGGATAGACGCCGGTTCCACATGAAAAGTCTGTAATGCCAGTATAATCAATTCTTCCCTGCTCTGCCGATGATCGGTAGCCCGTTCAAAATAAAACTCGGCAACACATCCCCACATGGCACCCTTGATCAACGCCGTCTTACGATAATATTCATCCCGGCTGCACTGATATGGTGTATCCGCGAATAAATCTTCTGCCATATGGGCAAATTGTTCCACCATTTTCTCAAAGACCAGCTTTGATGAATACCCGGCAAAATAACAATCCCGCACAACTTCATTATTTTCTACCGCTTTAAGTTCAACTTCACAGACAGCCGCATACTTAAATGCCGGTGATTCATTGGCACAAATCTCATTAATCTGTTGGATACATTTCTGCGTCAGTGACAGGATCAGCGCCTGAAAAATATCTTCCTTACTCTTATATAAATAATAAATACTACCTGTCAGAATACCAGACCGTTCAACAATCTGGCGGATAGTTGTCTTCTTATACCCTTGTTGTGTAAACAGGTCTTTAGCACTATTCAGGATTTTATGCCGCACTTCTGCCAAGTGGATTCCCGATCGTTGTCTTCCTTTCATAAAAATCCCTCTTTTATCAGCTATACAGTTCCGTAATTGAATATGTTCAATAAAATCATATACCTATTTCCCATATCCTGTCAATAGTAAAAAATGCAACTAAAAAAATATATCATCCTATCCCTCACATTTCCCTTTAAGTTCTTCTTCCATCCTGCGAAAAGCGGCAATGTACCGGGTCATGATACGGGCAACGCATCCTTCGATGCCATCATCCATGTTTCCGTTGCGGTCCTTCAACATGGCAAGCCACACATCTTCATCGACAAAAAGATAGGTGTCATAGGCCGCCAGAATGACTTCCCGGGGAGAGCCCATGGCCAGCAGCACCTGATCATCCTCATGAAGGGCCGCCCGAAATAACGCAAGGCCCAAATCAAATTGCTCCATAAACAAATGTACCAGACCATGAGCAATAAATATATCGCTCATATCCCGCTGGTCTCCTTGTGCCAATAATTCTAAATGATTAGAAAACGTTTCGTACGTATCCATAGTAAATCCTCCTGTAATCCAATTGTATAATATCTTTATCATAATATATATGCATCGAATACACAATCCCTGCATCCTATCTGGATGGATCTATACCACCCTTCCGGATATACAAAAAGACAGCAGAAATATTTCTCTGCTGTCTTTACGACACGTTATATATTAACCACGGCTTCAGCCGCTGATTTTCTGCTGGCGGGCACACGTTTCTTCCCAAACTTGTCTGCCGGCAATACCGGGCTGTGTCATTTCACCAGGTGACAAAATAATGTCGATCTGTTCTTTCGTCAGATATCCCCGTTCGAGGATGATATCACGAATTGGACGGCCGGTATGATACGCTTCCTTGGCCAGCATAGATGCCCGTTCATAGCCAATATGTGGCAGCAGCGCCGTCACAATGCCCACGGAATGATCCACCCAATACTGGCATTGCCTGGTATTGGCCTGCAATCCTGTCAACAGATTTTTTACAAACAAATTGACGGCATTCGTCAGATACTGCAGGGAATGAAACAGATTAAATGCCATGACCGGTTCCATTACGTTTAATTCGAACTGCCCGTTTTCTGCCCCCATACTAACGGCCATATCATTACCGATAACCTGATAACAGGTCTGATTCAATACTTCCGCCATGACCGGATTCACTTTGCCCGGCATAATAGATGAGCCCGGCTGCCGGGCCGGCAGCTTCAATTCATTAAGGCCGCACCGTGGCCCTGATGCCATCAGACGAAAATCATTGGCCATCTTGATAAGAACCAGTGCCATACATTTCATGGAAGATGAAACATCGGCGAACCCATCTGTATTATTTGTCATATCAACGAGATTATCCGCTGTAACAAACATTTCTCCTGTCAGAAACGATATCTTTTTAGAAACCGTTTTGATATATTCCGGTTCGGCATTCAATCCCGTCCCGACAGCGGTACCGCCCATATTAATGGTATGTACTCCTTCCAAAGCCCGTTCCATGCGCTTACGGCTGCGGCGGACAGCGGATGCATAGGACGCCATTTCCTGCCCTAATGTGATAGGCACGGCATCCTGCAAGTGCGTACGGCCCATTTTAACTATATCTTTGAATTCTTCACTTTTCTGTTCCAAGCCGTCTTCCAAATGACGCAACGCCGCTGAAAGTTTCTTTCCTTTCAAAATCAGGCACACTTTCATACTCGTCGGAAATACATCATTCGTAGACTGCGCCATATTGGCATGATTGTTTGGCGAAACAATATCATACCGCCCCTTAGGTTTTTCCATAATTTCCAATGCCCGGTTGCAAAGGACTTCGTTCATATTCATATTCACCGAAGTACCGGCACCGCCCTGAATCGGATCCACCGGGAATTGGTCGGTAAAACGGCCTTCCATCACTTCTGTCGCCGCTTGGACAATCGCTTTTCCAATCCGGGAATTCAGGCGTCCCGTTTCCATATTTGCCAAGGCCGCTGCCTTTTTTACCAAGGCCATTGAAGCGATAAAATCAGCATCCAGATGGTCCCCTGTAATATGGAAGTTCTCCATGGCCCGCATCGTTTGTACCCCATAATATACGGTATCAGGTACTTCCATTTCGCCTAAAAAATCATGTTCTTTTCTCATTATAATGCCCCCTACTCTCAATCACTCATACATCTACACTGCTATCAGCTATTTTATTACTTCATCCCCGTTTTCTTTTTCTTGCTTCTGCTTATTGTATCCAGTATACAATAAATAATGTGTCAATATGATAGAATATAAATCCATCATATCCCCTCCTCTTTTCAATTCACAAACAAACAAATGGCGCCGTTGAAATTAGCTTCAACAGCGCCATTGCCGAATTGATTATTAAGTTGTGTTTATCATACCCCTGTAGGAGCAACATGTCAATGATTTATAGTTATGCTTTACAGTTTTTTTATATTCTATACTCGTTTTTGTTTTTCTATATATCCCGTTTATTACTTCTGCGCCAGATGTTCATATCATCAGCTGCCTGGATCAGACTTTCCCGGAAATCCGGGTGCGCAATACTGATGAGTCGTTCTGCCCGTTCCCATGTCGAAGCACCCATGAGATTTACAATACCATATTCCGTAGCAATCAGATGCGTCGTCGAACGGGGATCCGTGGCAATCGTCCCCGGCAGGAATGTCGGCCGGATACGGGATCCGATTTTGCCGGTCTGATGATCTTTGAACGTAGACCGCATGGCAATGATGCTCTTACCGCCATGGGAATGATATGCCCCTTCCGTAAAATCGAGCTGGCCACCGGAACCGCTGATATGATGCGTCCCGGACGATTCAGCTGATACCTGCCCGTAGAGGTCCACTTCCAGACAGTTATTGATAGAAATGAACTTATCGATAGAAGCAATAACCGCCGGCTCATTCACATAATCTACCGGATAGGCTGCCAGGAACGGATTGTCATCGAGCCAGTCATATAATTCCTGAGTACCCAGACAGAAAGACCAGGCACCGCGACCCGGATCGATTTTCTTTTTCTTATTCGTCATGCGGCCTTTTTTATACATCGCTAAAAAAGCATCGACAAGCATTTCCGTATGGAACCCCAGGTCTTTCAAATCGGAATCAGCCAGCATCGCGCCAATCGTATTAGGCAGGCTGCCGATACCGAGCTGAAGTGTCGCCCCATCGGGGATTTCCCGCACAATCAGCGATGCTATTTTCTTGTCAATATCATCGCCTGTCGTAAAGGGAATCGTAGCGATAGGCATATTGCCGGCTTCAACGACAGCGTCGACATCGGAAATATGAATACAATGGCCATATCCTCCCAGACAACGCGGTACCGCTTCATTGACTTCTAATATAATTTTTTTTGCCTTCTTGCAAATGGCATCACTAGCTGATACGGATGGCCCAAATGTAAAATAACCATGGCTGTCCATCGGCGATACGACGAGCATCGCTACATCGACATCGAGGAGATCCCGATACATACCCGGTTCGTTATGATAGGTCATCGGAATAAAAAACACCCGTTTCTGCATCGCCAATTTACGGTCATAGCCGCTCATATGCCAGCTCATTACGGTAAACGCTTCCCGATCCGGGTCTTGTTCAATGACTTCCCGTTTATTTACAGTAATACAAGTACGGATTTTTACATCATGTAATTCTTCTTTGCGGGCTGCCAGCGCCTTGTCGAGAAGGATCGGTTCGGCTGTTCCCATGCCATAGTCCACCCAGTCACCAGATTTAACGATATTCACAGCGTTTTCCGGCGTCGTCAGTTTCTGCCGGTATACATCTGACCATTGAGACATATCATTCATCTTCCTTTCTATTTTGGTCTTTACTATCGGATTGTTTATTGCGTTCTGTGTTTCACAAATCAATTATATGCCAAATTAAACGTTTAAGCAAGTTTGATATGCAATTATACTATACAAATATATCATAATTATCGCAGAGTTGGACTTCTATCTTATCGGAAACGATTAAAAAATTCCCCTGCCGTATATACTACGGCAGAGGAATAACGTAAGGAGGGGGATTATTCGTTTTTATCTTCCCGGGCAGCAATAATTTCATCGGCATTCTTCTTAGGTACTTCTTCATAATCAAAGAATTCTACATTGAATGTCCCTTTGCCCTGTGTCATAGAACGCAAAACGGTAACATAGCCCTTCATTTCCACCATCGGTACCTGCGCTTTGACAACGATAATTCCTTTGCGGTTGCGATGATGTTCCATTCCCAGGATACGACCACGGCGGCTGCTGAAATCACCCATGACATCGCCCATATATTCTTCCGGTACTACGACATCAACATTATAAATCGGTTCCAGGAGAATCGGCTTGGCTTCTGGTATACCCTTTCTCAAAGCCAGCGCTGCTGCTACTTTGAAAGCCATTTCCGATGAATCGACCGGATGATAGGATCCGTCTTTCAACGTTACCTTGATATGAATCATGGGATATCCGGCAATAAGACCCTTTTCCAACGTTTCCCGGACACCTTTTTCGACAGCCGGAATATATTGACGGGGAACAGACCCACCAAAAATAGCATCGACAAATTCAAAGTCTTCGCCATCGGTCAGTGGTTCGATATCCAGGAATACATGTCCGAACTGGCCATGCCCGCCGCTCTGTTTCTTATGTTTCCCTTCAGCTGACGCTTTTCCTTTAATCGTTTCGCGATATGGAACATAAATATCTTCCAGTTTCGCTTTCACTCCATATTTCCGTTCCATTTTATTCATAATATGATCCAGATGAACATCACCCATACAATGAACGATGATTTGTTTGCCTTCGACGCTTTTTTCTACCTGGCATGTCGGATCTTCTTCACTGATACGGGACAATGCATTCATCAATTTTTCTTCTTCGCCCTTCTTCTCCGGTACCATGGCAACGACATGGAGCGGATTGGGGAAACGGATTGGATCGTACACAACAGAAAAATCTGGTGTTGCCACCGTATCACCCGTATGGGCAAATTGCAGTTTCGGTATGACGACGATATCACCGGCGATAGCTTCGGCAACAGCCATCTGTTCTTTACCGACAAGGGTAAAGAGTTTACTCGGTTTTTCCTCTTTATCCTGGGTTACATCGTATAATTTATCTCCTTCGTTAAGCTTACCGGAGAAAATACGGATATAGCTTAATTTCCCGGCAAAGGGATCGATGACCGTCTTAAATACAAATCCTGTAAAAGGTTTGTTGGGATATACCATGACTGGTTCGCCGCTCTTTTTATCTTCGCCCATCATGATTTTTTGCGAAGCATCCGGCATATAAACGATAATACGGCGCAATAATTCTGTCGTGCCGATATGGTTATTCGCACTGCCACACATAACCGGGCATACCCGGCCGGTCATAATGCCCTGACGCAGCCCCTGACGTAATTCTTCGATAGTCAGTTCTTTACCATCAAGATATTTTTCCAGCAAATCGTCATCGCCTTCGGCGGCTGCTTCCATACACATTTCACGAACTTCGCGGGCTTTCGCCATATATTCTGGCGGAACTTTGATTTCTTCACATTTCCCGTTATTCCATTCCCAGGCGATCATCTTGCAAACATCGATGATTCCACGGAAATCATTGCCTTCTCCAATGGGTATCTGCAACGGCATGATGGATTTACCGAAAACAGCCCGCAATTTTTCCAGGCAGCCAAAGAAATCCGCATGTTCCGCATCCATTTTATTGATATAGAGTATCCGCGGCAATTTAAGTTCTACACCATAATCCCAAGCCCGTTCCGTATCCATTTCAACCCCGGATTCAGCCGAAACGACGAGAAGGATGCCATCACTGGCGCGCAACGCCGCCCGAACTTCACCACAAAACTCGGAATAGCCCGGTGTATCAATGAAGTTCATTTTATACCCTTCAAATTCACAGGGAGCAATGCCCAGCTGAATAGTGACATTCCGTTTAATTTCTTCCGGTTCATAATCCATGATGTGTTTGTTATCCTTGCCTATCCCTACGGCATCTACAGCCCCGCAGGCAAGGAGCAGCGATTCGACAACAGCCGTTTTACCGGCACCATCGTGCGAAAGTACAGCTACGTTGCGAATCTTATCACTCGTGTATTCTTTCATAAACAAATCGCCTCCTATTGAGTTACGTTATCTATATAATTCGTTACAGGAATGGTATTTTCCTTCTTTTCGCATCAATTTTTTCCAACATATTTTATATCTGAAGCTGTTTCAATACCAGCGTCGTCATCAGTTCAACACCAACAGGAAGGGCTTTTTCATCTACTGCAAAATGGTTGCTGTGCAGAGGATATACTACATCGCCCGGACGGGTCGCTCCCAGCCAGTAGAATCCACCGCCATACGCATTCAACAGGGCTGAAAAATCTTCTGCCGTCATCGCCGGTTCACTGACCGGCGCCAAAACGTTTTCACCAAAGCATTCTTTCGCCGTATCGGCAATAAACGCCGCTCCTTCCGGCGTATTGACAACCGCCGCATACCCCCGGTCATAACGGAGTTCACTCGTCGTCCCATACATCGTATCCAGTCCGATCAGTAACTGCCGCAAGTGGGATTCTATCGCATCTCTCGCTTCTTCCTGATAGGTCCGGCACGTGCCTTCCAGTTCCACATAATCAGCAACAACATTATACCGGTCTCCGCCGGTGATTTTACCAAATGTCAGTACCGCCGGATACAATGGATTGACCTGGCGGCTCATGATGGACTGGGCCGCCGTCAGGAATTGGGCCGCAGCAATGATGGCATCGATTCCCTTGTGAGGCATAGCTGCATGACTTGATTTTCCCCGTATCGTAACGGAAATATGATCAGATGCTGCCATCATCGGTCCCGGCAGTACCCCGACCGTTCCCGCCGGCAAAGCCGGCCACACATGCATGGCATAAATAGCATCAATCCCATCAAGGGCTCCTGAAGCAACAATCGCCTGGGCCCCGCCGACAGGTGCCTTTTCTTCTGAAGGCTGGCAAAGAAACTTAACCGTACCGGTAAATTCATTTCGGAGGTCGCTCAATACCCTGGCAGCTCCGACCAATACCGACATATGGCCGTCGTGGCCGCAGGCATGCATTTTCCCTTCTGTTTGAGACCGGAAGGGAAGCCCTGTTTCTTCCGTCATCGGTAAGGCATCCATATCTGCCCGGAGCGCAATGGTTTTACCTGGGTCCTTGCCGTGAAGCGTAGCAATCAACCCCTGGTATCCGGCAATATGCTCTTCTACGGTCATCCCCATCTGGCGGAACAAATCGGCCAGCCGACGTGCTGTTCCCGTTTCTTCACCTGATAATTCGGGGCACTGATGAAGCTGGCGGCGTAACTCACAAATAGCCGGTGTATATTTTTTCACAAGAGTTTTAATGGCAGTTTGTTCAACCATTTCTATTCCTCCTCGCATATCCAGAAAATTTTATAACTACTTAATTATTCATTAAGTATGATTAATAATACCATATAACCGGGTGTGCAACAAGAAAAAAATAATAATTTTATCTCTTGGAATTCTTAATTTTTAGTTGATATATACTATTTCTTACGTTATAATTTTTATATAGACATCTATATTGTTTTATATACAATTCACAAATGATTTTCTTTTCTGCTTATATGTGAAAGGAGGATTATCTTATGTCTGATATGAAACTCTGGAATCTGGCAAAAGAATGGAAAAGCAATCACTATAAATGGGTCGATCTGACTCATGAGCTGAGCGCGGAAACACCTCACTGGTATGGATTCAAACCGTTTGAGGCAAAAATATTGTTCGACTATCTTCCCGATTCTCCGGAAGATATCGCCGCACCGATGCGCTGCTTCCAATACAGTGTTGCCAGCCAATATGGTACTCACGTCGATGTGCCCCGTCATTTCTTTAAAGACGGCCGGCCGTTGCAGGATATTGATGTCAAAGAAATGATGTATCCCCTGGTGGTCATCGATAAATCGAAAGAATGTGCGGAAAATCCGGATTTTATGCTGACCATTCCCGATGTAGAAGCATGGGAAAAAGAATATGGCCGCATTCCGGAAAATGCGTTCGTCGCATTTCGTTCTGACTGGTATAAAAAAATTGATTTGGAATTCCCTGACGAAAACGGCCAGCCCCATTATCCCGGCTGGGATATCCAGTTGATCCGCTGGCTCGTCAAAGAACGTAATATCGGTGCCATCGGCCACGAACCGGCTGATACGGACCCGGGATTCATTACGACCAAAGAGGGCAGTTACCCCTATCCGGGTGAACAATGCATCCTGCAGCTGGATCGCATCCAGATTGAAGTCATGCGTAATCTGGACCAGGTACCCCCGACAGGCTCCATCATTATTTGCACATTCCCAAAAATCAAAGACGGCACCGGTGCGCCGGCACGCTGCTTTGCCATCTGCCCTGTCGATTAAATTGAAACTGCGTATACGAGGAATCTCAGAAGAGGCTATCTTTTCCCGGGATTCCTCTTCCTTTTTATTGAAAATAGCTTATAATTGAAAGAGAATGAATACCAAAAAGGAGGTCATATAGTATATGAAAGCATTTGATAGAGAAAACAGCGCCTGGGCTCGCTTTTCCCAGGAAGAACGATTGGATATGGAAGAATACAGCAAAAAATATCGTCAATTCCTGGACACAGCCCGGACAGAACGCCTGGCCAACAAGGAAATCATCCGCCAGGCTCAGGCGGCCGGCTTCAAGCCGCTCGGCGAATATACGTCTCTCGCTGCCGGTGACAAGGTATATTGGGACCAAAAAGGAAAATCGGTTATCCTGGCCGTCATCGGCACGGACCCCATCGAACAAGGATTAAAGATAGTCGGTTCTCATATCGATTGTCCGCGTCTCGATTTGAAAGCCATGCCTGTTGTTGAAAAAAATAAAATCGTTTATTTCAAAACCCATTATTACGGTGGCTTGAAAAAATATCAATGGGTCTGCCTGCCTTTGTCTCTCGTCGGCGTCGTCTATACGGCAGATGGCCGTAAAATAGATGTCTCCATCGGTGAAAATCCGGCTGATCCCGTATTCTATATCAACGATATCCTACCCCACCTCGGCAAGGATCAGGCCGAAAAGAAACTGGGCGAAGCCATCGAAGGGGAAATGCTCATGCCCCTCGTCGGTTCTTACAGCGAAGAAGAAAAAACAAAACCGGCGATTCTCAATATCCTCAAAAATAAATACGGTATCGAAGAAGAAGATTTTGCCAGTGCGGAACTGGAAATCATCCCGGCCGTAAAGAGCCGTGATGTCGGCCTCGACCGTTCCATGATCATGTCTCACGGCCATGATGACCGCGTATGCTCCTATGGCAATCTGGCCGCTATCCTGACTGCTGCTCCAGGCGCCAAAACACAAGCCGCCCTCTTCGCCGATAAAGAAGAAATCGGCTCCGTCGGCAACACCGGCGTCCATTCCTCGTATTTCCCCGATTTCGTTTCCGAACTATTAGCCTTGCAAGGACAGACTGAAGAATTGTATCTGCGCCGCACGATGCGCAACAGTGAAGTTTTATCTGCCGATGTCTGCGCCGCTCTTGACCCGGTCTTCGACTCTTGTTATGAACCGGACAATTCGGCCAAACTGGGCTATGGCATCTGCTTATGCAAATACACCGGCGCCCGCGGCAAATCCGGCAGTAATGATGCCAATGCGGAATTCCTATCCAAAATCCGTCAGATTTTCAATCAGCATGATGTCCCCTGGCAGACCGGTGAACTTGGCAAAGTCGATCAGGGCGGCGGTGGTACCATCGCATATATTATGGCCGACTGGGGCTGCGATGTCGTAGACTGTGGTGTCGCTATGCTGAGCATGCATGCACCTCTGGAAATCGTTGCCAAAGCCGATGCCTATAGCGGGTACCTGGCGTATAAAGCATTCTTCGAAAGCAAATAAGCTTCTGGAAAATGTACGATTTTCTTTATACAATAATCTATGAATTAAAAAACAACAATTTCCGATACGAATCACTCGGAAATTGTTGTTTTTTATTTTGGAATGGGATGTATACGTTTCTCCCATATTCTCCGCTTACATTACATTGAGATTTTGCTGGTTTTTGTCCAGATGCCCATCTTTTCGGCTTGTTTGATAAGGTCTTCACGGAAATCAGGATGCGCAATATTGATAAGTGCTTCCGCCCGTTCCCATGTAGATTTACCTTTCAGCATCGCTACGCCATATTCCGTTACGATATGATGAACGGCAGAACGCGGTGTCGTAATGACAGTACCCTGAGGCAATGTCGGTACAATCAGGGATTCGACATGACCGTCTTTAAACTTACGGGTCGAATGAATGCAGATGAAACCCTTGCCGCCTTCGGAAAGATATGCACCCTGCGCAAAGTCAAGCTGTCCGCCTGTCCCGGAAATCTGCTGGTATCCGGCTGTTTCGGCATTTACCTGACCATATAAATCAAGGTCGATGCAGCTGTTGATCGAAACGAATTTATCAATGCTGGCAACTACGCCGATGTTATTGACATAACTGACTGGGGCATTGAATACGATCTGGTTGTCATCGATGAAATCATACAGACGCTGTGTCCCGCCGGCAAAAGCGTACATGATTTTGCCTTTATCGCGGCTCTTCTTGCTTGTAATCTTACCCGCTTCATAAAGATCGACATAGGAATCGACAAGCATTTCCGTATGGCCGCTTAAATCTTTGACATCCGATTCGGCCAGTTTCTTGCCGATAGCGGAAGGAAGACCGCCGATACCAAGCTGCAATGTACTGCCGTCTTCAATCATAGGAACGACCAAATCAGCGATTTTTTCGTCGACAGCCGTACCAGCTTTATTCGGAATAAGCGGCATCTGATGATTCGTGCCTTCTACGATATAGTCTACGTCAGCAATATTGAGTTCTGTTTCATATCCGAGAGCCTTCGGCATGTTCTGATTGACTTCTACGATGACCATTTTCGCTGCCCGCAAAAGTCCGCGAAGGTCCGAAGCCTGCGGTCCGATATTGAAATTGCCCCATTTGTCCATCGGATGTACCTGGATGATCAATTTATCAATATTTTCCCAATACTTCGGCAATTCATTAAACAAAATAGGAATAAACCAGCAACGGCCTGCTTTATTCATTTTGCGGTCAAATCCATTCAAATGTGCGGAAGCAAAACGAACTTCATCGTTTGATTCGCTGTTGAGGTATATGGCATACGGTTCATCTTTAACGACAGTCGTGCTCAATACTTCGATGCCGTGCAATTCTTTTGCCTTGGCACGTTCACCTAACGCAATATCCGTGTCATACGGTGCCGAACAGCCCAACCCATAAGAAATACGGTCACCATCTTTAACGAGTGCGGCAGCACCTGCCGGGGTAACGAGTTTCTGCTTATAGGCGTCCGCAATTTGTGAAATTTTGTACATATCTGGATTCTCCTCCTTCAATTCTTTCGTTCTATTAGAGTATTAACTCTTACATATAGTATTATAAACTTTTATAGGATTCGTTGCAATATGGTCCCCTATACCGAATGTTAACGATAATCATTGATTTTTTTTAATCGCCGCCGCATCGTACTGTTGGGAATATTCAATTTTAAGCGAAATTTAGTTACTGTCCGCCGGGCAATGTGAATATTTTCCCGCAATAATTTGTCTGTTATCTCCTGATCTGACAAGGGATACTGATCATCTTCGGTCTGAATGAAATGAATTATTTTTTTCATGATTGCCTGATCAGAAATAATATCCTGCCCGGGCCAATCCCGTCGATAGGCATGTGCCAAAAATGCCTGTACCGGATACACCCGCTGCTGCCATAGTGCATAGCGGTCCCGGCATACCCTGCTGACTGTCGCCGTACTCAATCCGGTCGCAATTGCAATATCCTGTTGATTCAATGGCTGTAACGGCTTATTCTGCAAAAAATACGCCCGCTGCTGTTCCAAAATACAATGGAGTACCATAAAAATGGACTGCCGGCGATATGCCAGCGCTGTCTGCAGATTCAGGCTGCCTCGTTTGGCTGCCGCAATGAACCGCTTCGTCTTTTTATCTCCCCGGGCCAGATAATCTGCATATAAGTCATCACGGAAAAAGACTTCCGGCAGCTCTTCCAACGAACGAAGGGATACCGTTCCCTTATCATCACAGTAAATTTCTACATCGGCCCGGATATATTCTGCATCCTCAGATTGTTGTACTGCCGGCTGTAACGACAACGTCTTTAAAAAATCACGTATTTTCCGCAAGTCCGTCGTTGCCAGGTGCAATTTCTCTTCCAGTTCCTGCCAGCGGCCGTGAAGAAAGTCATCATACCTTTTCTCCGTCAGGACTTCTTCCGTCCCTGCCGGCACCCGGCTGCTGCGCCGGGTCTGGATCAATAACGCTTCCCGCACAGAACGAGCTCCGATTCCCGGCGGATCAAAAGTCTGGACCAGTCTCATCCCCTGTTCCATAACAGCTACGGTTAATCCATAATCCTGGCCGAGTACATCCAAATCACCACAAAAAAAGCCCTTTTCATCCAAATTTTGGATTACCAACCCTGCTGCCAGCAATACCGGCTTATCTATCGATTGGACGCGAAGCTGTTTCATCAGGGACTCTTCCAGTGAATCACTGCGGCTCCGGCTGTTCTCAATAGGCTTTTCACCGCTGCTGTCGCTGCTGCGCCGCACATCCGGATAGCGAATATCCAAAAGCGGGTTCTCCGTCACCTGCTTCTGCAAAAAATCCCGCAAGTCCTGGCCATGGAGCTGCATCATCTGTATCGTCAGACGCTGCATTTGTGACAATTTCAGTTTTTGTTCCAGTTTCAGTGCAATTTCTGCCATCTAATTACCTCATACAACTACTGGTCCCCGGATTTTTAAAAATCCCGCATCTGATTTCATTAGGAATCCAGGATAAAGCCAATCGCCTACTGCCCCGGAAATAGTTTCTTCTCGTTACTGACAACCTGTGTCAGTAACGCTGAAAAGGTATGATAAAACCGTTCATTATCCACAGCAGATCTCTTTTTAGGTCCTTTGATATGTGTTTTCCCGGTAGAACGCCGCTCTTTTTTCATCATATGGCGTTCCATCAGAAGCCTGTCTATATTATCATTCGTATATTCCCAACCGTTCTGATGCATCGCCCGGGCACCTTTTCCCAATGCCAGCACAGCTACACCATAGTCCTGCGTCACCACGATATCCCCACGGCGGCAACAATTGATAAGTGCCATATCTACCGAATCTGCGCCCGCTTCAATAACCCGTACCGCACTGTAGTCAGAACGCAATATATGATTCGTATCACAAAGAAGGGTCACCGGCACCTGATACACTTTTGCTGCCATTTCAATCTGCCTGATTACCGGACAGGCATCGGCATCTACATAGATATGCACGTAGTTACTCCTTTCCACCGTAAAAATAAACGTTCTCTTCCATCATTATACCAGACTATTTCATGAATCAGAATATAAGCAGAGATACTCGCACCCCGCAGTCAAAAAACTCATTCCATGAGCAACACTACACCGCCCAGCCTGGGCAGGGCAACCATACAGATTTTCAGTAACCACGCCAGCTCCCAATAATCCAAAAAAAGTCCCGACAATCAATAACGTCCCTAAAATAAGCATACTATCATCCTGTGCAACAGAATATACTATGATACCTTGCTTATTATAACAGAAACAGGAACTATTGGAGTCATCAGATACAAAAACAGTTATCAGTTGTTATCTATATACAACAACTAATAACTGTTTTTTACCGGGTTTCCCCATAGGCTATTGCTAACTGATTTTTTTATTTTCTCCACAAAGCGTCCGCTACAGAAGATAATTCTTGCTTCTTTTCTTCTGTCAACGGATACAACGGTTCCTTGCAATTTTCCTGTACAGGATACCCCATTTCCTTCAAAGCCCATTTCATGACTGGGTTAAATGGCGTATACGCTTCATAAAACGCAAAATATTGATCAATCTGACGTTGTAATTTCATTAACTCCTGCAGATTTTCTTTGTCTAATGCCGTCGTAACTGCATGACACATATCCGGATAGACATTCGATAATGCCCCGATACACCCATCACCGCCAGAAATAACCGAGGCAATACAGTTATTGTCATATCCTGTAAAAACAAGGAAATCCGGATATTGGGATTTCACCATTTGTATATACCGTTGCGTATGACGAAGAACCGGGTTGGTATCTTTAACTCCAATAAAGTTAGTATGCCGTGCCAACAAACGCAATACCGTTTCAGCCGGTACATCATACCCTGTTCGATCAGAATAATTATATAACAGTACGGGACCATTTACTTTTCCCATAATTTCATCATAATAATTAAATACATCTTCACTATTGCAAGCACTATAATAGGGCCCTACGATGATGACCGCATCAGCACCAGCCTTCAATGCTTCATTGGATAAACTGATGGTTTCCGATTTAGCCATGCGCCCTGTCCCGGCAATAACCAGGCCTTTATGGTCAATATAAGAAATTGCATCTATTATCATGTCTTTTATTTCTTCATACGTAAACGCATAAAACTCACCGGCAGAACCACCTGTCAAAATACCGTCAATGCCCCCCTCAAGAACGCGGTCATAAAAGGCATGCATTTCTCCATAATTGACGCTTCCGTCATCATTTATAGATGTTAATATAGGACATATATATTTACTTTTCATGTTTTAACCCTCACTATTTATGATTATATTTATTCAGATCATAGACTAATGTCATATTTGACCACCATTCATCTTTTCCTGCTCCTTCAATACGAGTCTGACAAGGATCTGTTTCCTGCCACCAACGTAATGTACTTGGAGAAGCAGCCATTTTTTTCATGTCATATTCATAATCATCACCACTATATGTCATGATAGAAAACAAATAATCACCGCGGCGATAAATCCGATAGTCCGTAATTCCACACTGCCGAATCATGTCGTTAACTCCGGGAAAGGGATTCGCATGGAGATGTTCATAATATTCCGCTTTTTCCGGCCAGAGTTTGATTACACTGGCAAACCGTTTGGGCACATTGATATGATACAATTTCTTAGCATTTTTACCAAAGAAATCGACATCATCACCAAAGTAATCCCGCAAACACTGCAAATGTTCCGTAAATGAAGAATATAAGGATACTACCGGGAAATTAGATGCATACAGTAATTTAGAAGGCGCAAACGTCTTGGTAATAAAATCAAGAAGCTGGCAAACGAACTCTTTGTCCTGTGTCGCAAATCCCGACACTTTGCAATATACATTCGGCAGCGAAGCCAATTCTTCCATTGCCTTTTTATAGGCCGGTGTCAGCATCTGTACGTTACCACAATGATTGAGCACAATGACAGCCTGTGGTACCTGCGCTGCCGCCTTGTACATATCTCCTAATTCTTCCACGCGGTTGCAGCTTTCAAAGATCAACCCATGCGCCGCCAGCATTTCCAATCCTTCTATGAAATCCCGTTCCAAACACCGTCCCGGCAGCGATGAATCAATATGCAATGGTTCCCGGACTCCCACAATATCTAACGGCAGCCGCATAGTACGGCAAAGGTGGGATACCCTGCCTATTTTAGCCAAAATTTGCGGATGATGAAGCTGATCAATATACGCATCCTCCTGCTCTCTGCAGGAAGATGCACAATCAACTTCTACATAAACGGCCCCTTGGAAATGGATATCTTTTTGATGACCATAGGCCTGTAGTACATCATCCATAGAAAAACTTTTCTGAAGAGATGGACATGCTGTCAGCCAGGGAAGTTTAAGCGTTGTTAAATCCCAAATATGAACATGGGAATCCACAATTTCCAACATATGCTCCCCCTCCTATCTTTTCTGTTCAATGGAACCCTTGGCTCCATACCAGGCTACATACAGGAAACACGGAATCAGTAACAGAAAACTGGTACCTGTCGTAGTCACATCTGCCAAGTGGCCCATAAAGAACGGCATGAATGCCCCACCGACAATACTCATGATCAGCAAGCTGGATGCCCGTTTGACGAAGCTCTGCGGCAAATGGTCCAACGAAAGAGCAAAAATTGTAGGGAAACTGATAGACATAAAGAAAAATGCCAAAATCAGGAACAGAACCGCCGGTAATCCATGAACAAATTGTAAGATTACCATAACAACGCAGTTAGCCAGAGATACTACCGTCAAAATATTACCGGAACGAATCTTTTTCATAAGCGGCGTCAGGACTACACGGCCAATAAGGAATGCTACCAACGCAATACTAAAGAAATATGCCGCTTTGCTGTCAGCCAATCCTGCCCAATGTTCAACACTATAGTTAATAAAGAATGCGCCGGCACCTACCTGGGCCGCAATATACAAAAACTGTGCCAGTACGCCTAATTTAAAATGACGAATCTTGAACAATGCCCCGTAGGAAAATTCTACTTTTTCTTCATTTTCATCAGATACTTCTGCGCCTTCCGGCATTTTTACCATTATGAACAAAATGAGCATACACAAGATAACTGCCGCAATCCCTACATAGACCATCTGTACGTTATGCATATTCTGAGCAATGTCTTCTCCCTTAGTAATGGAAAGGAACAACGTACCGCCAAGGATTGGACCGATGAACTGGCCGATACCATTGAAAATCTGAGCAACATTGAGCCGGAATGCTGCATCTTCATCTTTACCTAATTTAGTAATATACGGATTCGCATTGGTTTCCAAACTGCCAAGACCGCAGGCAATAATAAAAAAGGCTAACAAGAATAAATGGAAACTATGCGCATTACTGGCCGGAATGATGAGCAGTGCCCCGACAGCGTATAAAAACAACCCCATAATGATGCCGCCTTTAAATCCATGACGGGTAGCAACGATAGATGCCGGCGTAGCAATAATGAAATATCCACCGAAATATGCAAACTGCAACAGACCCGATACAGCTTTAGTAACCCCCAGCTGATTCTGAAAGTTTTTATTCATGACATCCAGCAATCCGTAACTGAGACCCCATAAGAAAAATAATGCTGTCACCAAACAAAAAGCAATCCTGATGTTTTTACTGCTGGCCGCATCATGTATAAGTGCTCCTGCTTTTTCAACCATGATATCTTACCTCCCTTTTAACTCAATGCTCTGTCCAAATGAACATAGCCGCCATCTACGAATACCCATTGTGCTGTCGTATTTGAAGATGCTGGTGACAATACGAATACAGCCGTGTCAGCAATTTCTTCAATAGATGTCATCCGATGTTCCAGCGGTATCTTATCGGTAATAACCTTTACCCGTGCCTGCGGATCATCAAACGTCTTGATCCAGTTTTCATAGAGAGGGGTCCAACATTCGCTGACGACAATACAATTGCTGCGAACAGAATCTTTGACCAGTGCGGCCGCCCATTCGCGGGTCAATCCCAGGATTGCACCTTTGGCTGCAGCATACGCACTTGTTTTCCCCTGTCCGGTAAGTGCCGTCTTAGATGTAATATTCAAGATAGAACCTTTACTCTGTTTCAAATACGGAACAGCACAATGCACCATTTCATAGTAATGTGTCAGATTGCCATGGATGCTCTGTTCAAACTCCTGCCATGAAGTCGTTTCCAACGCTTTATTGTCATTCGCTCCGGCATTATTGACAACACCGTAAATGCTGCCGTATCGTTTTGCTACATCATCAACGATTCCTTTGATCTTATCAGTTTCATTCAAATCAATCTTGATGCATTCATAATTCGTCGTAATCGCTTCCATTTTAGCTTTGAACGAATCCAATATATCCGACCGGTCCAAAATAATGGGAATAGCCCCTTCTTGTGCCAGGCGAAGCGATATCCCGCTGCCGATACCTTTGAGTCCACCGGTTACAAATACTACTTTTCCTTTTAATTGCAAATCCATTTGTATTTCCTCCCTTTTACTATATATGACATTAAACTGTCGTAGCCAATCTCCAAATAGAAAAATCATTTTGTTCGTTTTGTTCTGCCTTCGTACTCATTCCATGGCTCACTTCGACGATGCTGCCTATGATTTTTTCCCCTACTTCCGCAATAGTTGCTTTGTTTTCTATAATGACACCGGCATTGATATCGATGCTGTCATTCATGGTATGATATACAGAGGTATTTGATGCTACTTTTATCGTCGGCGTAACTGCACTGCCCGTAGGTGTTCCCCGGCCGGTCGTAAACACACAAACGTTGCAGCCGCCGGCTACCATACCGCTCAATTGTTCAATATCATTGCCCGGCGTATTCATCAGGCTCAATCCCGTATCAGTAATAGGACCTGCATACGGTTTGACCGCAACAACCGGCATATGTCCGGCTTTATAAATACACCCCAGAGATTTTTCTTCGATACTGCTAAGGCCGCCGGCAATATTGCCAGGGCTGGGATTGGCTCCGCGGATATCGGCGTGGGAATCGATGACCTCTTGTTCAAACCCCCGTATAGTCTGCAATATCTGTGCGTGAACCGTATCATTGACAGCCCGCCGGGCTAAAATATGTTCTGCCCCGATGAGTTCCGTCGTTTCCGCCAATATCACTTTTCCGCCATGGGCAATAACTATATCCGATGCTGCTCCCAATGCCGGATTAGCGCTGAGACCGGAAAAGCTGTCACTACCCCCGCATTCTGTGCCTAATACTACATCGGCCAGTGTTCCTGAAGTTTTTTCACAAGCCAGGGCTCGTTGAAGCATTCCTCTGACGATGTCGACTCCTTTGGCAATACTTTTTCTTGTACCCCCTGATTCCTGGATATTAAAATACTGTACATCCGTATACGGAGCCCGTTCTTGTATTCCCTGTGCCACTTCCCGGGCCGGTACGCCTTCACATCCAAGACCTACGATCAATACGGCACATACGTTAGGATTCGCTCCCGTACCGACCAATACGTTTTGGGTCTGTTCCGCATCATAACTCAGTTCACTGCAGCCATGCTGATGCGTTACATAAACAACTTTTGTATCCTCTGTACAAGGAACATCACTGTATATCACTGTATTGGCTATTTTTTCAACAACGTGATTAGCACAATGAACACTGGGTATGACCAATATCCGGTTCCGGAACCCAAAAGATCCATCACTGCGGCGATATCCTTCCAGCTTATATGATTCATTATTGGAAATAATTTTATTTTGCCGGTGAATGGACTGATGTATGGTCCTCACACCCGTATCAATATCACCACGGCCCCGTTCTCCTTCGATGTTATGTACATGAACCCACATTCCCGGTTGTATATCTTCTGTCGCTATACCGATATGAGCATCATATTTGATAACCGGCTCGCCTTTGCGAATTACTGCCGTCGCAAATTTATGACCTTGGGGAATGTCTTCTGAAAGAATAATCCCTAATGCTTCTTCTCCCTTTTTCAGTGGAATCAAAGCCGTTGCTACATTGTCAAATTCACCAACATGCATTGCATTCATACAATTTTCTCCTCTCTACATATTCGTATATACGTTTTAATCTGTATTTGCGAATTATTTATGTTCTTATTATACCTGCTGTATTCGTATATATCAATATATTTCGTATATACGTAATATTAGTTAGTCATAGCTAATCTTTTTTATATGTCATCAATGAATAGTAAAGCAAACTTTTGTAACATGTGATAAGATATGAATTAGTGATTTATATGATTCATACCTACAACAGGAGCTGAATACCTATGCCTACGACAGATCATTTTCAACACAAACCTACGCTGCGTGTCCTGGATATTGCCGATGCCCTCGCGAAGAGCAAAAACGGCCTGACGTTATCCCAACTGTCCGATACGATTGGCTGTCCTAAAAGTACTTTGATGCCCATTCTGAAAACAATGACTACACGGGAATATTTGACCCGGAATACAAATACCCAGGTCTACAATATAGGGAAACAAGCTTTCATTATCGGCAGTGTCTATCAAGACGATTGTGACGTCATGAAACTAATCCAGGATCAAATGAATCAGTTGGGCAGCCTTTGCGACGAAACCTGTCATTTAGGCATCCTGTCGGGGCAAAGCATATTATATTTGCTGAAAGTGACCTCCCCCAAACCGATTCAATTGATTTCTTCCGTCGGAAAAAAACTTCCAGCCTATGCAACGGCCTTGGGGAAAGCATTGCTCCATGACTATTCCGAAACAGAATTGATAGAGCTTTTCCCCGAACCACTCACTCCTATTACGGACCATACGTTACAAAATATTCCGCAGTTATATAGAAGTATTCATCAGGATGATACCCACGGATTCACATACGAAGAAGAAGAAATCACCCGCCATGCCCGCTGTATTGCACGTCCTTTGCGTATAGACGGGAAAATCGTCGCTGCTCTCAGTGTCAGCTTCCTGGTTTTCAACGCATCTAAGGAACATATCGATTTTATTAAAGATGCCCTTACCAAATCAGCTAATCTCATAGAAAAATTAATGCATACCCAGGGATTTCCATATCAATAATATGCGGCAGAAAAAGTATTACTTCTCTTAATACCTCAACATATAAAAACGACCGGCAGTAGTAAAAGCGTGGGAACTTTCACTACTGCCGGTCATTTTATATCCGGATCATACCGAGAACTGCTTAGAGAATAGATTTATACAATGCAACGACCTCTTCTTTAGATACGTCGCGGGGATTGCCCGGTGTACAGGCATCGGCTATGGCTGAATCCGAGAGGAAATCGATATCTTTTTCCAGTACGCCCAATTCGCTGAGCTTACGGGGAATCTTTACATCGTCAGCCAATTGCTGTACTGCATCGATGCAGGCCTGCCGATATTCATCCTGACTCATGGCATCTACGCCCTGTACGCCCATAGCACGGGCGATTTCACGATATCGTTCGCCCGTTGCCGGAGCATTGTACTTCAATACCGGTGTCAACAAAATTGCGCAGGCAACACCATGGGGAATATCATAAAAAGCACTGAGAGGATGTGCCATGCCATGGTCGATACCCAGGCCTACATTAGAGAAACCCATGCCGGCAATATACTGCCCGACGGCCATTTCTTCACGGGCTTTCATATCCCCTTCAACTGATTTGCGGAGCCATTTACTGATCATTTCAATCGCTTTGAGATGAAGCATATCGGTCAGTTCCCAGGCTCCTTTGGTAATATATCCTTCGATGGCATGTACCAGTGCATCCATGCCGGTAGAAGCGCAGAGTCCCTTAGGCATAGACGCTACCATATCCGGATCAATGATGGCTACTACAGGGATGTCGTGAGGATCACAGCATACGAATTTGCGATGTTTTTCTACATCGGTAATGACATAATTGATAGTTACTTCCGCTGCGGTACCGCTGGTTGTGGAAACAGCGATAATCGGCAATGCTTTCTGTTTTGTCGGCGATGCCCCTTCCAGGCTGCGGACATCGGCAAATTCCGGATTGGTCATGATAATGGCAATCGCTTTGGATGTATCCATAGCAGAACCGCCGCCGATAGCTACGATGATATCCGCATCCATCTTTTTACAGAATGCAACGCCCTCCTGCACATTCTGAATGGTTGGATTGGCTTTGATATGGTCATAAACTTTATATTCTATTCCGGCTGCATCCAGCAAATCCGTTACTTTGGCCGCAACATGGAATTTAATCAGATCCGGATCTGTCGAAACCATGACCCTTTTGCAACCGCGTCCTTTGACTTCATTGATGATTTCTTCAATAGCACCCTTACCAAAATAAGACGTTTCATTTAATGTGATTCTGTTTGCCATAATACATTCTCTCCTTTTTTACATAGCATTTGATACTCTGAATTTTTTATTTTCTCTTACAGGAACTCCACCTGTCCCGTATAAGAAATTCTGCTTGCTTTTATATATGGAATAATCGTGCCAGTTATCGTATACTTGCAAAAAAACAAAAAAATTCTTTCCCCAGATTCCACCAGGCCGCTTACTGATGCCCTGTATCTGAAAAAAGAATTTTTTATCTTCGTATAGTCCTATATTCTTATTTTTATCATAATTTATCAAATTACCGATAAATTATGATAAAATATGATAATTTTATAGATATCTGCGTCGTATTATTTTAGGTGTAATGCCATACGTTTTACACAAACGATACAATGTCGCCTGACTGACACCCAGCTGTTTGGCAGCCTGAGGCACATTGCCCCTGGCTGCTTTTAAGACGGACAAACATTGCGTTTTGCCCTCCTGCATAGCAACGATATCATCCGTTTGCCGGTGCATCCGTCCTGCTGCCTGCAGCGCCGGAAAATCATCCGGCCCGATAGCCGGCCCTTCACTCGTATAAAAAGCGCGTTCAACAACATTCTGCAATTCCCGTACGTTACCAGGCCAACGATACTGTTGCAAAAGCTGCAGTGCCGCTTCCGTAAATGTCCGGCGCCGGTCAGCATATCGCTGGTTAAACCGATTCAAAAACAAACGGGCACAAAAAGCAATATCATCAGGCCGTTCCCGCAGCGGCGGAATATGGAGTTGCAACACATTCAGACGATAATACAAATCACCTCGGAACGCACCGGACTGCACCTGCTGCTCTAAATCGCGATTCGTCGCCGCAATCACGCGTACGTCCATTTTCTTTTCTTCCCGTCCGCCAATGCGACGAATCCGCAGATTTTCAACAGCCCTCAATAATTTAGCTTGAAATTCCATCGGCATTTCACCGATCTCATCCAAAAACAACGTCCCATGATCGGCTAGTTCAAACTTGCCCGGATTGCCATTTTTCAGCGCCCCGGTAAACGCACCTTTCTCATATCCGAACAGTTCGCTTTCAATGAGGTCCCGCGGCAGGGATGCGCAATTTACCGCCACAAAAGGTCCCTGTGCACGGTCGCTTCCCGTATGAATCGCTTGGGCAAAAAGTTCTTTGCCGGTACCGCTTTCCCCTTCGATAAGGACGCTGCCATCATACACAGCATATTGACGCGCTCTGAATACGGCCTGTTTCATCACCGGATCGGCTGCCATGATATCGTCGAAGGTATAAATCGCCTGGTTGCCGGAAACGCGGGAACGCATAAGCGCCATCTGATGATAATCTTTCAGCATGCGTTCGATACTGAATGCACTGGAAATCACCAAAGCCAATGTATGGGGATGAGCGGCTTCCACCGGCCCGGACACATCGAGACAACCGATGATTTTACCATTTGTATCATGGATTGGTGCTGCCGAACAGGTCCACGTATGCTGGGACTGGCAATAATGTTCGGCACCATTCATCTGAATGGGCGTATCGTATTCCAAGGCAATTCCCGGCGCATTGCTGCCGACGCCGGCATTGCTCCAAATAGAGCCACGGCGAAAGAGGATGTTTTCCGAACGCTGTAGAATGGCTTCATCCCCGATGGTATCCAGAACAATACCATCATGATCCGTCAATGCCAACAGGAAATGCGTCTCCTGTATAATCTGATACACGCTTTGCATGACCGGACGGGCCACCTTTAATAATGCCGCATTCCGCCCCAATACTTGTTGAAATGCCGTGTCATCTACAGGTGTACCGCCATGACTGTACGGATCTACGCCGAGGTCCCGACATCTTTTCCATGACCTGGCAACAACCGGCTGCATCGCTTTTTCATCCAGTATGCCCTTGGTCAGGAAATGTTGCCATATTTTTCTCATTTTCTCTTGCTGCATCATATGTTCTCCACAAAAGCCGTTGTCAGTGAACCCTTCAGCCGACAACGGCTTATTCTTATCTCTTATTGCTCTGCCGCCAAATATGCTGCTGCCCGGCAGCCGCAATAAGACGTTCGCGAAAATCAGGATGGGCTATGCCGATGATTGCTTCCGCCCGCTGCCATGTCGATAGCCCGGCCAGATTGGCCACCCCATATTCCGTAACCATATACGGTGCCTGTGTCCGCGGTGTCGTAATGATATCGCCGTCCGTAAACCGCGGTAAAATATTAGAATGATGATTTCCTTTCTTATCCGTATAGACCGATGGCATCGCCAAGAATCCTTTACCATGTTCAGCCATATACGAACCGGTCACAAAATCGAGCTGGCCTCCTGTACCGCTAATCTGACGGGTTCCGACGGATTCGGAACAAACCTGTCCGTACAGATCCATAGAAATGCAGCTGTTAATGGAAATGAAATCATCGAGCTGTCGAATCGTATCCGGATTATTGACATAACTCATCGGGGCTGACAATATGTCCTGATTGTGATCCAGAAAATCATACAATTCCGGCGATCCCATGCAGATGGAAAAAACACCCTTGCCGCGTTGCAGTTTCTTTCTTTTATTGGTAATCTTACCGGCCCGGTACAAATCCAGATAGCCGTCACTCATCAGTTCGGTATGCATCCCCAGATTTTTCAAGTCTGATGCGGCAATGAGTATGCCCAGGGCATTGGGCATGCCGCCGATTCCCAGCTGTAACGTCATCCCATCATGTAAGTAGGGGAATATATGCGCGGCGATTTTTTTATCGACATCGCTGGGGTCTCGTCCCGGCAATACACTCAACGGCGCGTCGCTTTCAACAACATAGTCCACATCTGCTATATGGATATGATCGTCGGCCATGCCAAAAACCACCGGCATATGCGGATTGACTTCCAAAATGATATGATCCGCCGCATCCAGTATTTCCTGCTGACAGCAATTGGTCAAGCCATACGAAAAACAACCGTTCTGATCCATCGGTGCTACCGTTACCATCGCTACGTTAACCGGCGCAAATCCCCGCTGGTAATAGGAACCGCAGAACCGAAATAACATCGGCGTATGAAATGCCCGCCCTTCATCAATATACCAGCGGTCCCGTCCGGAACAGTGCCAAAGATTATATGTAAAAGATTTACCTTCCGGATCATCTTCGACGACATGCGGCGGCTGCGTCGAAATAGCGTACCG
>JALCDF010000019.1 GCA_022641375.1 Megasphaera sp.
CCTTGCCGCGTGCTCCTAAAATGGCACTTGATACAACAGGTCTTACGTCCTGCAAATTCTGGGGCTTTGGTTCCGATGGTACTGTTGGCGCTAACAAATCCGCTATCAAAATCATTGGTGACCACACTGATATGTATGCACAGGCATATTTCGCTTATGACTCCAAGAAGTCTGGCGGCGTAACCATTTCTCATTTGCGTTTTGGTACACAGCCGATCGATATGCCGTACCTCATTGATGAAGCAAACTACATTGCCTGCCATCGTCAGTCCTATGTAAAACGCTTTGATTTGCTCCGCGGTATTAAAGACGGCGGCACATTCATGCTGAACTGCACATGGTCCGATGAACAGCTCGATACTGAACTGCCGGCTCGCATCAAACGTGCAATTGCTAAACATCATGTCAAATTCTACACCTTGAACGGTGATGCTATCGGCCAGAAACTGGGCCTCGGCACTCGTATCAACATGGTTATGCAGTCCGCTTTCTTTGCTCTTGCAAAAATCATCCCTGTAGAAGATGCTGTTAAATATTTGAAAGATTCCATTATCAAGAACTATGGCAAAAAAGGCCAGAAAGTTATTGATATGAATAACGGTGCTGTTGATGCTGGTATCCAGGAATTCCATGAAGTTAACTATCCGGCTTCCTGGGCTGATGCAGTTGATGAAGTAGTAGCAGGCCGTCCGGCTCCTAAATACTTCACCGAAGTTGCAAAACCGATGTTGGAACAGGTTGGCGAAGACCTTCCGGTATCCGCATTCATTGGCCGCGAAGATGGCACAATGCCTTCTGGCACAGCTAAATTCGAAAAAGCAGGCCCGGCTCTTCACGTTCCGTCCTGGGATGCTGAAAAATGTATCGGTTGTATGCAGTGCTCCTTCGTTTGTCCGCATGCAGCTATCCGTCCGGTATTGACGACTAAAGAAGAAACTGCAGCTGCTCCGGCAGGTTACAAAGTTGCTCCTAAAGCTAAATCCGGTAAAGAATATGATGTTGCTATCATCGTTGACCAGCTCGACTGCCTCGAATGCGGTAGCTGCGTAAACTGCTGCCCGGTTCAGGCTCTTACGATGGTTCCGAATACAGACGACGAACGCGCTAAGATGGACTTCTGGTACTATGGTACTGAAAAAGTTGCTCCTAAAGCTAATCCGCAGAAGAAGACAACCGTTATCGGTTCTCAGTTCGAAACTCCGCTTCTCGAATTCTCCGGCGCATGCGCAGGCTGCGGCGAAACACCGTATGTCAAATTGGCTACACAGCTTTTCGGCGATCGCATGATGATTGCGAACGCTACAGGCTGCTCCTCCATTTGGGGCGCATCCGCACCTGTTTCTCCGTATACAAAGAATGCTGCTGGTCATGGTCCTTCCTGGGCTAACAGCTTGTTCGAAGATGCTGCTGAATTTGGTTTCGGCATGTTCATGGGCGTTGACAAGATCCGCAAAGACTTGGCAGCAAAAGTTGACGAAGCTAAAGCCGTTGCTTCTCCGGCACTTCAGGAAGCACTTAGTGACTGGGTTGCTAACATGTATGAAGGCGAAGGCTCTCGTGAACGCGCTGATAAACTGGTCGCTGCTCTTGAAAAAGAAGCTGCTGGCAAACCGGTTCTCGAACAGTTCCTCGATGACAAGAAGTTCCTTGTCAAACGTTCTCACTGGATCATCGGTGGTGACGGCTGGTCTTATGATATCGGTTACGGCGGAGTTGACCACGTACTCGCTCAGGACCAGGATGTAAACATCCTCGTCGTAGATACTGAAGTTTACTCCAATACAGGCGGACAGTCCTCTAAAGCTACTCCTTCTGCTGCTATCGCACAGTTCGCTGCTGCAGGCAAACGCACGAAGAAGAAGGATCTTGGCATGATGGCTGTATCCTATGGTTATGTATATGTAGCTCAGGTAGCTATGGGCGCTGATAAGAATCAGCTCATCAAAGCTCTCTCCGAAGCTGAAGCATATCATGGTCCGTCCTTGGTTATCTGCTATGCACCTTGCATCAACCACGGTATCCGTAAGGGCATGGGCAAGAGCCAGTTGGAAGAAAAACTCGCTGTTCAGTGTGGGTATTGGGATTTGTATCGTTACAACCCGGCACTCAAAGATGCTGGCAAGAATCCGTTCAGCCTCGATTCCAAAGAACCGGATTACAGCAAATTCCAGGAATTCTTACAGGGTGAAGTTCGTTATGCATCCCTTAAGAAAGGCTTCCCGGAAACAGCAGATGCTCTCTATGCTAAGACTGAATCCGACGCAAAAGCTCGCCGCGAAACCTATGTACGTTTCCAGAAAGCTTTTGAAGACTAATTATCAGTTAGTTGCATGATATAAAGACAATGAACTGCTGCACCTTTTGGTGCAGCAGTTTTTTTTGCGTATATACAGCAGGAAGATTCCCGTAAAAAAATCCTTTATTTTGAGAATAGAACGTGGTAGAATAAAAAATAATAATTGATAGTGATTATTTATGAGAATGTGTTGTGATTTTATGGAAAAACGTTGGCGCAGTATACCATTTCAAAAAGAATGCGTAGAAAATCTGACAGAAAAATTACATATATCGCCGGTATTGGCGCAGGTGTTGATTAACAGGGGAATCACGGAAACGGCAGAGGTACGGTCTTTTCTCGATGATAGCCGCCGTGATGGCTATGATCCTTTTGCCATGAAGGATATGGCAAAAGCGGTAGAACGGATCCGGCAGGCTATAGAGAAGGAAGAACGTATCGTAATCTATGGTGATTATGACGTTGACGGTATTACGTCTACATCCCTACTATATACGGTTCTAACCGATTTGGGAGTGTCGCCGGCATTCCATATACCAGAACGGCAAAGTGAAGGCTACGGCCTGAATCAGGAGGCATTACAGCAGCTGGTGGAGGAACATACGGATCTGCTCATTACGGTGGACTGCGGTATTTCTTCGTATGAGCTGGTAGCCGAATTCCAGGGATCCATGGACATCATCATTACCGATCATCATGAACCGCCGGCACAGATACCGGCGGCATATGCCGTCCTCAATCCCAAACAGCCGGGCTGTGCCTATCCTTGCAAAGATCTGGCCGGTGTAGGTGTAGCCTTTAAGCTTTGTCAGGCGGTATGGAAGACCTTGCGGCAGGAAAATCTGTCAGGATATACGGAATTGGCAGCACTCGGAACGATTGCCGATTTAGTGCCGCTTACCGATGAAAACCGCCTTATCGTCCAGGATGGGCTGCGACGGATGAAAGAAGGGGATTCAATCGGGCTGCAAGCGTTGTTGGAGGCGTCTTCCCTGCAGGGGGATACGATTACGGCCGGCCGCATTTCCTTTACGGCGGCGCCGCGTCTCAATGCTGCCGGACGTATCAGTTATGCGTCCAAGGGAGTAGAACTCCTGTTGGAGCAGGACCGTGAAAAGGCTCGGATCCTTGCGGATGAATTGAGCAGTCTCAATGCGGAGCGCCAGGAAATCGAACACCGTATTACCCAGCAGGCGGTGGCCCAGATCGAAGAACAGCACCGCGGCCGGGAGGGTGTACTCATCGCGTACGGGGCCGATTGGCATGCCGGGGTTATCGGTATCGCGGCGTCGCGGCTCGTTGAGACCTATTATCGTCCGGCGCTGGTCATCAGTACCCATGATGGGACAGGCAAGGGGTCTTGCCGCAGTATTGCCGGATTCAATATGTATGAAGCGTTGCAGTCGGTGGATGATATATTGTTGCAATATGGCGGGCATCCGATGGCGGCAGGGTTTTCTATTGCAGAAAAAAATATCGAAACATTCCGGCAGCGTTTAAATCAGTATGCAAAGATACATATGAAAGCCGAAGATTACATTCCAATGGTATCCGTGGATATGGAATTGAAACCGGTGGATATTTCGCTGCCGTTAATCGAAGAATTAGCGCAGTTAGAACCGTATGGCATGGGAAATAGCCGCCCGGTATTTTCTCTGAGCGGTGTCGTCATCGAAGAAATCCGTCCCATCGGCAAGGATAAACAGCATTTACGCCTGTCTGTCCGCACTGGAGACAAGCACCGTTTCAGTGGTGTCGGCTGGTCCATGGCCGGCCGGTGTGATGAATTGGCTGAAGGTGATACAGTCGATGTAGCTTTTCAGCTGGAACGGAATGATTTTAACGGTATTTCTTCTCCGCAACTGGTGATTCAGGACATACATAGTCCAGAATGGCATATCGTCTTGGACAGGAATATCATGATCAATATATATATGGCAATGAAAAAAAGCATTCCTGATGGGGAAATGGCAGTATGGCAGGTGCGTCAGCGTATGGCGGCTGCAGGCGGTCCGTATGATATACATACAATATATGCAGCTATACAGGTCCTCCGGGAAATCGGTGTCATTGCGATTCGTGATAGTGCGGCAGGTCCGGTCTATTATTTTCCACAGCTATCGGGAAAAATGGATTTGAATGCATCAATGACGTATGCCCAATACCATACATCCTAAAGGGGGAACTACTATGGAATTCAAAGATAAAGATCAGGAATTTCAGCGGCTGCTGGATACGATACACAGTTATCAGCCTGATGCCACATGCGACGATGTGAGGAAGGCCTTTCACCTGGCTGAAGATGCGCATAAAGAACAACAACGTGCCAGCGGTGAACCATATATACTCCATCCGCTGGCGGTAGCGCAGATCCTGGCGGAAATGAAGATCGATACGACGACGATTACGGCATCGCTTCTTCATGATGTGGTAGAAGATACATCGTATACGCTGGAGGACATCAAAAAACTGTTTGGCAAGGAAGTAGCTTTTCTTGTCGACGGGGTAACGAAATTAAGCCGTCTTGATTATCGTACCAAAGAAGATCAGCAATTGAACAGCATGCGGAAAATGTTCCTGGCCATGGCGAAAGATGTCCGTGTCGTGGTCATCAAACTGGCCGACCGGCTGCACAATATGCGGACGTTACGCTATATGCGTAGTGATAAGCAAAAGCGTATCGCCCAGGAAACGTTGGAAATCTTTGCGCCGTTAGCACACCGGCTGGGGATTTTTAACATCAAATGGGAATTGGAAGATCTGTCCTTCCGGTATCTGGAACCGGATAAATATTATGATCTGGTCGATCAGATGAAGCAGAAACGCCATGTCCGTGAAGAAATCGTCAACGAAGCCATCGAAGTGCTGCGCAAGGCGCTGGACGAATCGCATATCAAATTTGAAATCAATGGCCGGCCCAAACATTTTTACAGTATTTATAAAAAGATGAAAAAAGATAACCGGGATCTGAGCCAGGTCTATGATTTGTATGCGATCCGGGTCATCGTCGATACGGTCAAGGATTGTTATGGTGTGCTGGGGATTGTCCACAGCTTGTGGAAACCGCTGCCATACCGGTTCAAAGACTATATTGCCATGCCGAAACCCAATAATTATCAGTCGCTGCACACGACGGTCATTGGGACCCGGGGGCAGCCTGTAGAAATCCAGATACGGACCTGGGAAATGCATCATGTCGCAGAATACGGCGTAGCGGCCCATTGGCGCTATAAAGAAGGCAATGCCAATGCCGGCAAAAACGAATTTGATGAAAAGATGGGCTGGCTCCGTAATTTGCTGGAATGGCAGGATACGAGCAATCCGAAGGAATTCGTCAATGCATTGAAACTGGATGCTTTTTCTGATGAAGTATTCGTATTTACGCCCCGCGGAGATGTCATCGATCTGCCGCAGGGGGCTATTCCCATCGATTTTGCCTACCGTATTCATACCGACGTGGGGCATCGCTGTGTCGGGGCGAAGGTCAACGGCAAGATCGTCCCGCTGGATTATGCGTTGAAAAACGGCGATATCGTCGAAGTCATCACGTCCAAATCCGGCAAGCCAAGTCTGGACTGGCTGAAAATCGTCGGCAGCTCCGAAAGCCGTTCCAAGATCCGCAGCTGGTTCAAAAAGGAAAACCGGGAAGACAACATCCTCAAGGGGATGGAAGCGATGGAACGGGAATGCAAACGTCTCGGCCATGACTGGAAAGAACTGAATAAAGCCGGCCGGCTGGGCAAGGTAGCCAAGCAGATGAATGCCGGTTCCGAAGAAGATCTGGCAGCCGCTGTCGGGTATGGTGGCTTTGCTGTCAATACAGTGCTGATCAAGCTGATGGAACTTCATAAGAAGGATATCCAGAAGCAGGAAGAAAAGAATAATCTTAAGCCCATCGAAAAACTCAAGCCGAAACGTTCGGTCAAAAAAGAAGGTACGGGTATCCTGGTAAAGGGCGAACCGGGTCTGCTGGTGCGATTAGCGAAATGCTGCAGCCCCGTACCGGGAGATCCCATCATCGGTTTCATTACCCGCGGCCGGGGAGTTTCCGTCCATCGGGCCGACTGTCCGAATATCAGCAACAGCCAGAATGATGTGGACCGCCTGATCGATGTGGAATGGGATTACGGCAGCAGCGAAATATTTGAAGTCAATATGGAAATCGTGGCCTATGACCGTACCGGGATCATGGCGGAAATCATGGCTTCGCTGGCTGAAATGAAGATCGATATCCTCAGTATGAACGCCAAGGTCAGTGATACGAAGACCGTCACGATTCACATGGGAATCAGTATCAAGGATTTGGCCCAGTTTGAGTTCGTATCTACTAAAATTCGCCGTTTGAAAGATGTGTATACGGTCGAACGCTATACAGGAGGAGGTCAGCAATGAGAGCTGTGATTCAACGTACATCGTCATCCTCGGTGATGTCTGAAGGCCTGGAAACAGGCCGGGCAGGCATGGGACTGACCATCCTGCTGGGGGTTGCTTCGGATGATACCGAGGCAGATGTTACCTATATGGTTGATAAATGTATCCATTTACGTATTTTTGAAGATGATGAAGGGAAACTGAACCGGTCCCTGCTGGATGTAGGCGGCGATATGCTCGTCGTTTCCCAATTCACCCTGTATGGGGATGCCCGCCGGGGACGCCGTCCCAGCTTCACCAGTGCCGCTCCGCCGGAACTGGCGGAGAAACTATATGGACAATTCGTGGCGCAGGTCCGGGATAAGGGGATTACGGCAGGAACGGGAAAATTCCGTACCCATATGGTCGTAACGCTGGCCAATGACGGTCCGGTGACGATTCTCTTGGACAGTAAAAAAACATTTTAGGAGGCAAGGATATGAGCATGAAATATTTGACGATGGTTCTGGGCCCGATTTCGACGAACTGCTATATTGTGTATGATAGTGACAGCCGGGATGCGATGGTTGTCGATCCGGCGTGGGATTTTCAACGTATTGACAAGGAATTAAAAGATCATACGCTGAAACTGCGGATGATCTATCTGACCCACGGCCATGCCGACCATATCGGTGCATTGCAGGAAATGCGCAATTATTATGATGTGCCGGTCTATATCGGAGCCGGGGACATTGATTTGATTTCCAATTCAAAGAATAATCTGTCCCTGTTCATGGGGAAAAAGATAGAGTGTACATCACCGGATAAGATTGTCCATGAAGGGGATACCATAACGCTGGGCAGCTTGTCCTTCAACGTGCTGGAAACACCGGGACATACGCCGGGAGGAACCAGCTTGTATGGCCACGGGGTCGTCTTTTCCGGCGATACGTTATTCCGCTATTCCGTCGGCCGCACCGATTTGTATGGCGGTTCGACGCAGCAGCTGATCGACAGCATCAATACTAAATTGATGAAGCTTCCCGATGATACGATCGTCCTGACCGGGCATGGTCCGGCCACACGCATTGGTGATGAATGCAATACCAATCCCTATTTAGACGGAGGGTGGTAATATGTCAGTCTACAAGGGATCACAGTTCTGGCTGCGCATTGTCGTAGCGGTCTTTGCGGCCGGCATGTTTTTGTCGGTCCATGCCGTATACTGGCCGGTCATCATTTCATTGATCCTGACGTTCATCCTCATTCCGGTACGGGATGGCGTGCGGGTTGCGTTTTATAAAGCGACGCACCGTCATATCCCTGTCGATCTTGCGATTCTGTTTTCCTTTGTCGTATTTATTGCTATCATGGGCGGGCTGACGAATGTCATCCTGAAACCTCTCGTCGTCCAGGTGAATTTATTGGCGGCGAATTTCAACAATATTGTGGATCAGACCGCTTCGGTGGTCACACAGCTGGAAGATGAACAGACACAGTTTTATATTCCGGAGCAGATCAAGACCATTATCAATGATACGTTCACAAAAATCGGTAACTACGGCGTAGACGGCGTGTCGAACCTGATTAAATCGGTATTTGCCATTGCCGGTACCGTGGTTGAATTCTTTGTCGTACCTATCATTACATTTTATTTTATGAAAGACGGACAGAAAATGGTGCGGGCTTTTGTCAGTGTGTATCCTGAAGAATATCAGCATCATCTGACCAACTTGTTCCATGAAATACAGGCTGTCCTCAGCCGGTATATCCGGGGACAGCTGCTGATGAGTTGTATCATTGCTACCCTGACATTCCTGGGAATGTGGGCTATGGGAGTACCGTATCCGATGGTCATCGGCCTGCTGGCGGCCATCACGGAATGGATTCCCATCGTGGGACCTATCGTGGGGGCCGTACCGGCTATCTTGCTGGGAGCGACGGTGGATCTGTCACTGGCTATAAAAGTATTGCTTTTTTATATCGTCATACAACAGGTCGACAGCCATCTCATCATGCCACAGGTCATGGGGGCTATCATCAGTATCCATCCGGTCGTAATCGTACTGGCGCTGTTGGTCAGCGGCACTCTTTTTGGGATTGCCGGCATGATCCTTACAGTACCGGCTACGGCCGTATTGCAGATTTTGTGTAAACATTTATGGTTCTACGATTCGTATAAGGAAAAGGAGTGAGTGCAAATGGCAACAGTTGTGACTGAGCATACGGAAACAGAAGCGGCCAAAGAAGAAACGATGAGCTACATGATGAAACGTATGAAAGAAAAAATCAAAGATAAAAAATATAAAATGACTTCGCAGCGTCAGGTAATACTGCGGACATTTGTCAATAGCAATATCCGCCATATGAGTGCCGAAGAAGTATTCGAACGGGTCAAGAAGACCGCGCCTGATATTGGGCTGGCGACGGTATATCGTACACTGGATCTGTTTACAACGATGGACCTGTTAAAAAAACTTGATTTTGACGACGGGTGCAGCCGTTACGAATTAAATGACCATGAAGAGGAAGGCCATTTCCATCATCACCTGATCTGCCTGGGGTGCGGTAAGGTATGGGAATGCAATGATGATTTGCTGGAAACCCTGGAATCCATTTTACAGAAACGTTTTCATTTCCAAACAGTCGACCATCAGCTAAAAGTATATGGATACTGTGAAGAATGCCAGAAAAAACGAGCGGAGGAAGAAAAGGACGAAAAGGCTCGCCATGCAAACGAAGAGTAGACAAAATGCAACGTATACGTACAGCGGGCCGGAAAAGTATCATGCCCTGATAGGGCAGGTCATGGCCTCCCTGGGATATGTCGGCGGCCACGAAGAACGCTATGTGGGAGCCAGCATCATCCTGCGGGAAGAGGACGGGCATCTGCATCTTGGCTGTGATTTTGAAAGCTGGCATTCGGAGGTGTCCGTATTGCAGTCCGATCAGCTCCGCAGTGTGGTCAAAGACTGCCTGCTCCATTGGTACAGCCGGGCCTATGGTATTCCGCTGAGTCCGTGGGGAACGCTGATCGGCGTGCGGCCGACCAAGCTGGTGCATCATCTCTTTGATCAGGGAATGGATACGGCAGCGGCGGAAAGCTGTTTGCGCCGGACCTATCATGTGGCGGCGGAAACGGCGGCGGATCTCGTCCGGATTGCCGATTTACAACGGCCGTATGTGCGCCGGGATGCCAAAAAGGTATCCCTGTATATCGGCATCCCGTTTTGCCCCAGCCATTGTTTGTATTGTTCGTTTCCATCCCGCCTTATCGGGGCGGAGACGGCAGGACAGCTGCAGGCCTTTGCCGATGCTGTGACGGCGGATCTGGCGGATATCTATCGGCTGTGCCGGCAGTATGACCTGCAGGTCCATACCATCTATATGGGCGGCGGTACGCCGACCTGTCTTCCGGAAAAGATATTGGAACAGATCCTCCGGGCAGTCGAGCCGTTTTTGCCGGCAGCGGAATACACGGTGGAAGCGGGGCGGCCGGATACGGCAACCGTATTGCCGTTACTGCGCCGGTATGGTGTAGACCGCATCAGTGTCAATCCCCAGACGATGCAGCAGCGCATTTTGGATGCATTGGGCCGGCATCATACGGTAGAAGACATCTATTCGATGTATGAACAGGCGAAACGAATCGGTTTTCCTGTCGTGAATATGGATTTCATCGCCGGGCTTCCGGGGCAGACGGTAGAAGATATGCAGGAAAATATGAAAATAGTTTGCCAACTGGTACCGGAAAATGTTACAATTCATACGTTAGCATTAAAAAAAAGGGCACCGTTATTTCATCACCCGCTGCGGCAGGATATTCCGTCGGAGCAGGATACGGCCGATATGGTTCACTTGTGTCGGGCGTCATTGATGAAACAGGGATACATCCCGTATTATTTATATCGCCAAAAATACATGGCAACGACGTTTGCCAATGTAGGATATGCCCTGCCGGGAAAAGCAGGGGTATATAATATTGAGATGATGGAAGAAAGACAAACGGTGCTGGCAGCCGGTCCCGGCGGCGCAACAAAATTTGTTTTACCCGATGGGCATAGTTTGAGCAAGGTATATATGCCCAAGGAAATAGAACGATACGTACAGGCGTTATCCGACAGGATGGTACAGCGCCGTCATTTGTGCGCTATCTCGTATGGAGGAGAGGATTGGTAATGGCAATAACGGCACCGAGAGGTACGCAGGATTTCCTGCCGAAACAGACGGCAGAATGGCAGATGTTGGAAGCAAAAATCCGTCACATTTGTTCATTGTATGGGTTTGGCGAAATCCGTACTCCTATGTTTGAAAGTACGGAACTGTTTTTGCGCGGCATCGGCGAAACGACGGATGTAGTGACAAAAGAAATGTATACCTTTAATGACCGGGGCGGACGGAGCATGACGCTGCGTCCGGAAAATACGGCTTCTGTCGTACGGGCATTTTTGGAACATAAATTATATGGTGAACAAAAGGTTCATAAATTTTATTATATGGGGCCCATGTTCCGTCATGACCGTCCCCAGGCAGGCCGTTATCGTCAGTTCAACCAGTTCGGCGTTGAAGAAATCGGTTCCAAGGATCCTGCCGTCGATGCAGAAATCATTGCCATGGCGTTCCAGCTCTTCCATGAACTGGGCCTGAATGATTTGGTGCTTCACATCAATTCCGTCGGCTGTCCTAAATGCCGGACCGTCTATCGTCAGAAACTCCTTGATTTCTTTGCGGATAAGAAAGATCAGCTCTGCGAAGACTGTCAGACCCGGCTGGAAAAGAATCCGCTGCGGGTCCTGGATTGCAAGGAAGATGGCGAAAAGATGATGGCTCTCGGCGTTCCTCAGATTACCGATAACCTTTGTGATGAATGCAAGGAACATTTTGCCGCGGTACAGTCCTATCTGACGCAGATCGGGATCCCGTTCGAACTGGATCCGCGCCTCGTCCGGGGACTCGATTATTATACCAATACGGCTTTCGAAATCATGTATGCACCACTGGGTGCGCAAAGCACGGTTTGCGGCGGCGGCCGCTATGACGGCCTGATTGAAGAAGTAGGCGGTCCGTCTACGCCGGGCATCGGCTTTGCCATCGGCATGGAACGATTGCTGCTGACGCTGAAGGAACAACATCTCCTGCAGCTGCCAGTCCAGAAGCACCCCGTGTTTATCGTTGCGCTGGGGGATGCAGCCAGGACGAAGGCGTTTGAATTACAGCAGCAGCTCCGGGCACATGATATATACGCGGAAATCGATCTGATGGGCCGCAGCATGAAAGGGCAGATGAAATCGGCGAACAAGCTTTCTGCCGATTATGCAGTCATCATCGGTGAAGACGAACTGGCTCAGGGCCAGGCGCAAGTCCGCAATATGGCGGCTAAAGAACAAGTCAGCGTTCCCCTTGATGGGATTGTTGCATATATGGAAACAAATAAGAAGGGATGATTTACTCATGGATACAATGGAAGGGTTACACCGCTCGCAGTACTGCGCTGAAGTCAACGAAGCGGATACTGGTAAAGAAGTTACCTTATGCGGCTGGGTTGAACGCCGCCGGGATCATGGCGGATTGATTTTTATCGATCTTCGTGACCGCACCGGCATCATTCAGGTCGTTGCTTCACCGGATTATGAAACAGGCTCCTTTAAGAAAGCCGAACAGGTCCGTACGGAATATGTCCTGGCTATACGGGGTGTCGTCCGCCTTCGTGATGCGGATACCATCAATCCGAAGATGAAGACCGGGAAGATTGAAATCCGCTGCGAAGAATTGCGCATTCTCAACTCGTCCAAAACTCCCCCGTTCTATATTGAAGATAATGTCGACGTCGATGAAAAAATACGCCTGAAATATCGTTATCTTGATTTGCGCCGGCCGGAAATGCAGAATAACCTCATCATGCGTCATAAAGTAAAGCATGCGATGCGGACATTCCTCAATGAACATGGCTTTATCGATATCGAAACGCCGGAATTATGCAAGAGTACGCCGGAAGGGGCCCGGGATTATCTCGTACCGAGCCGTGTAAACGATGGCAAATTCTATGCATTGCCGCAGTCGCCGCAGTTGTTCAAGCAGCTGCTCATGATTTCCGGCATGGACCGCTATTATCAGATTGCCCGCTGCTTCCGTGATGAAGATTTGCGTGCAGATCGTCAGCCGGAATTTACACAGCTGGATATGGAAATGTCCTTTATGAATCAGGACGATATCCTGACATTGACGGAAAGCATGGTAAAGTACATTTTCAAGGAAACGCTGGGTCATGATGTAAAGCTCCCGATTCATCGTATGACCTGGGACTATGCCATGGAAAACTACGGTTCCGATAAACCGGATCTCCGTTTTGATATGAAATTTACGGATATCACGGATCTCGTCCGCGATACACAGTTTAAAGTATTCAAGAATGTCATTGATAACGGCGGCCAGGTCAAGGCCATCAATGTCAAGGGCGATGCGGGCATTCCCCGTCGTGAATTAGACGGCCTGGTCGAATACGTATCTCATTATGGAGCCAAGGGCCTGGCCTGGATCGGCTTCCTGGAAGATGGTACGCTTAAATCTCAGGTCAAGAAATTCCTCGGTGAAGATACCCTGACAGCTATCGGTCAGAAATGCGGCAGCGAAAAGGGCGATTTGGTCCTCATGATTGCCGATAAACCGTCTGTTGTCGCCGCTTCTTTGGGTGAACTCCGTAAAGAAATGGCGCGTCGTACCAACCTCATCGATGAAAATGAATTTGCGTTCACCTGGGTCGTTGATTTCCCCATGTTTGAATACAGTGAAGAAGAAAAACGCTTTGTTGCCATGCACCATCCGTTCACCGCACCGCGGGATGAAGATCTGGACAAGCTGGAAACAGATCCGGCACATGTATATGCCAAAGCATACGATCTGGTCCTCAACGGTATTGAACTGGGCGGCGGATCCCTGCGTATCTATCAGCAGGACATCCAGCAGCGTGTATTCAAAGCGATCGGCCTGACACCGGAAGAAGCCAATCAGAAATTCGGGTTCTTGCTGCGTGCCTTTGAATTCGGTGCACCACCACACGGCGGACTGGCATTTGGTTTGGACCGCATGATCATGCTGATGCTCAAACGCAAATCAATCCGTGATGTCATCGCCTTCCCGAAGACACAGAATGCTATCGATCCGATGAGCGAAGCTCCTTCACCGGTTACCAAGAAACAGCTTCATGAATTACATATCCAGGTTGAAGAAAGCCTCGTATCGAAATAATAAGAAACAGGTATCGGACATTCGTTCCGGTACCTTTTTTCGTATTCGTTTCCATGTATTATTTTTTTGAAGGGAGGCAATGATATGCTTATCCATTATCGTATTGCGGACCCGTCCGGAAATACGACCTTGTTTGTTTTAGATGCCGTTTCTCCGGAACGGCGCAGCGCTGTTGCCAATACGTTGTTACAGGCATCCGGGGTCGAGCAGGTCGGCTATCTGACGATGAATCCGGAGCAGCCCATCCGCGTCGATATGATGGGCGGTGAATTTTGCGGGAATGCGTCGCGGTCTGCGGCAGCATATGCGCTGATGAACGACGGCGGCAGCGAAGGGGACTATACGGTGTCCTGTTCCGGCTGCGATACACCGTTGCATGCGCAGGCCCGCAAACGTGCTGATGGCCGGTATGATGCGTATATCGAAATGCCCAGGCCCATCCGTATCGATGCGGTCCTGGTAGATGTAGGCGGGCAGCCGGGACGATTTTACCGGGTCGTCCTGCCGGGAATCGTGCATTTCGTCCATTTTGGGACCGATTTGGAACGGGTGGACAAGGATGTTTTCTGGCAGGCGATTTACGAATATGCCAGTGATGAAGGATATGCGGCGTTTGGCATGGTCCTTTTTGATCCCAGGCATCTGGCGATGCTCCCCGCGGTGTATGTGACCGGTACGGGGACGTTATATTGGGAAAACAGCTGCGGCTCTGGTTCGGCTGCGGTAGCGGCCGTCCTGGCCATCCTGGGAAAGCGCAACGTATCCTGTACGGTTGCCCAGCCGGGGGGATCTATCGAAATAGCGGCTATGTATGAGCCGGAACAGATGCCGGATATCACCATCGGCGGGCCGGTATCTTTTGATGCTGCCGGAACGATGCAGCTGCCGCCGGAAGATTGATATCCCTGAGGACAACACCGGGGGTTTACATTGACAAAATGTGAATTACCTGTAGAATGGTAAAGGATAGGGTTAGAGAAAGGAAGATAGGATGAAATTAACGAACCGTTTGGCAGCGGCAGCAGCGCTGGTACCGCTGGGGGCGTCAATCGCGGATATTGGGACGGATCACGGATATCTTCCCGTATATCTGTGCAGTGAACAGCAGTGTCCCCATGCTATTGCTGCCGATATCGTGCCGGGGCCGCTGCAGGCGGCTATATCCCATGTCCGGGGGGCCGGCCTGGAGCAGGTCATCGATTGCCGGTTGGGAGATGGCCTTACCTGCGTGTCTGCCGGTGAAGTCGACGGCGCCGTTATTTGCGGTATGGGGGGCTCCCTGATGATGAACATATTGCAGGCTTCGCCGGACGTATGGAAATCATTACACTTCCTCGTCTTACAGCCGCAAATCGATTCAGCTGCTTTGCGTCGTTTTTTATATGAATCAGGCTGGCATATCGAAGCGGAAACACTCGTCCTGGAAGAGGGCCGACTGTATGAATTGCTGCGGGCCGTACCGGGACAGGCGGCACCGCTGCCGGACTGGCAGTACGAACTGGGCCCCGTCAATTGGCAGCATCGAGACCGGCTGCTGCAGCGCCGGATAGACCTGCTGATTGGTAAAAAGCGGCATATCGTTCAGGGACTGTCCAAAAGTCGTCACGATGCGTCTGGGCAGATACAGATATTGGAAGAGGAAATTCATGGATTGGAGGATATAAAATGTCAGTTACAGTAGGAGAAATCATGACGGTGTTACAATCCATGGCACCGTTTCAGTTAAAAGAATCATGGGATAATCCGGGATTATTGATCGGCAGTCCCGACACACCGGTTTCCAAGGTCCTGGTGACATTGGATGTCATGATGGATACGGTCGATTATGCCATCGAACAAGGGGTACAATTGATCGTAAGCCATCATCCGGTTATTTTTAATGGGTTTAAGTCTATTCGCACTGATACGTATGACGGGGCTATGTTTCAGAAGCTGCTGAGCCATCATATATCCGTATTCAGCGCGCATACGAATTTGGATAGTGCCAATGGCGGGGTCAATGATGTATTGGCGAATCTGTTGGGATTGACGGATTTGACCGGGCTGGTGCCGGTAGAATCCTATCCATCCTATGCTATGGGACGGGTCGGTATGTGGCCTCATCCGGAACCGGCGGAAGCCGTATTACAAAAAATAAAGGAACGACTCCATCTGGACGTGTTGCCCTATGCCGGCGATATCCATACGATGGTGGAACGGGTCGCTGTCTTAGGCGGCGCCGGCGCTTCCTTTATGGAGCAGGTCAAACAGTCAGGAGCACAGCTCTATGTAACCGGTGACGTAAAGTATCATGATGCGCAGCAGGCTGTTAAATTGGGACTGGTTGTCGCAGACGGCGGTCATTTCGGGACGGAAATCCCGATTGTTGCCGATTTGAAGGACCGTCTGGATGATGAAAGCAAGAGCAAGGAATGGGATGTTGAAGTCATTGCCAGTCCCCTGAGCAGGAATATGTTGAAGTATCTTTTATAATTTTGAACAGAAGGAGTGAGCCTGATGACTAAAGATGAACATGTAAAGCGATTGTTGATGGATCCTGTATATGCGATTATGGGTAACGAAGAATTGTGTTTGGGCCGGTCGAACCTGTCTATTGCCAAAGCGCTTGTTGACAGCGGCGTAAAAATCATACAGTATCGGGAAAAGCATAAGACCTGGCGGGAAAAATATACGGAAGCATCCGCTATTTCTAGGCTTTGTCATGAAAATGACGTAACCTTTATCATGAATGATTCGACGGATCTGGCCATTGCCTGCGGGACCGATGGTATCCATGTCGGTCAGGATGATGCGCCGGCGCCCATTGTCCGTCAGCTGGCCGGTCCGGATGTATTCATCGGTGTATCGGTCAACACCGTTGCGGAAATGAAACAGGCCGTCTTTGATGGAGCTGATTATGTCGGACTAGGACCTATGTTCCCGACGCAGTCCAAAAAGGATGCCGATGAAGTAGTGACTCCGGGAACAGTGGATTTTGCGCTGCATGAGTATACCCTGCCTATCGTTACGATCGGCGGCATCAGTCTGGCCAATGTCCGCGGCCTGTACGATCAGGGATTCCGTTCGTTTGCCATGATCAGTGCAATCGTATCACAGCCGGATATAAACAAGGCCGTTGCGGGAATACGAAATATCTTAAAATAATGTAAGGAATTGTGGGGAAGAGCAGTTGTGCGTTGTTGTAGCAATACAGGGACCGGCAACGGCTCTTCTTTTTTATGCCCGCTATTTTTCTTTGCTATAGTGGTTGCTTAATAAATACAAATGTGGTATACTTTTGAGCAAGGGCCTGAAGACCTTGGAACATGCTATTATCTATCTATTTCTAACAGGAGGTATTTCTTATGTCTGATCAACAGAATTCCGGTGATGTGAACCAAAAGGCACAGGAATTGATCCGGGCCAGCCGTGGCAAGGGGCGGGGCCGTCAATTCCTGGTGTGGCTGGCAGCACTTATTCTCGGGGGTATCTTAGGATGGCTCGGGATCGAACCGCTGAATGATTTATTTAATTTTATTGCCACAGTATTTACCCGGTTGTTCCAGTTCATTGCCGTACCGACGATTGCGTTAGCGGTCATTACGACCTTGTCGGCCCTTGGTGCTAAAAAAGAAACCAAACGCATTTTTGCGCATGCCGTGACGTATACGTTGCTGACAACGATAGCAGCAGCGGCTATCGGGCTCGCATTGTATGTATGGATTGCGCCGGGTAATCTGCCGGCGGACATCATCGGTGCCGGTGCGGGGAATGTGCCGCAGAAATTAGAAAATGCATCGTATTATGAACATTTTCTGTCGGTCATTCCCAATAATATCTTGAAGCCGTTTCTCGATGGCAATGTATTATCAGTCATGATCATAGCGGCATCCGTCGGGCTGGCGCTGGCCTTCATGCCCAAAACGGAAAACAGGGCCGTGTTATTGAAAGGGCTGCAGGGGCTGCAGGAGCTGCTGTTCACGCTGATCCGGGCCTTGTTGTGGATCTTACCGGTAGGCATCCTGGCGTTTGCCGGGCAGCTGTCGGCGCAAATCGAAGCCGGCGTTATCGTAGGAGCTCTCGGGAAATATACGCTGGTCGTCCTGGGCGGTAACTGCATTCAATTCTTTATCGTCCTGCCGTTATTCATGATTGCGAGAGGGCTGAATCCCTTGCGGGTTTTCCGTAAGATGGCTCCAGCCGTTGCCGTAGCACTGTTTACGAAGAGTTCGGCAGGCACCTTACCGGTTACGCTGGCGTCAGCCGAAGAAAATCTGAAAGTCAATCCGGCCGTGTCGCGATTCGTCCTGCCTATCTGCACGACGATCAACATGAATGGCTGTGCGGCGTTTATCTTAGTGACGTCGTTGTTCCTGATGCAGAATGCCGGCATAGAATTATCCCTGGGGACGATGATTGCCTGGCTGTTCATCGCGGTCCTGGCAGCTGTCGGCAATGCCGGCGTGCCGATGGGCTGTTATTTCCTGACGTTGTCGCTCATGTCATCGATAGGGGTTCCCATTGGAATCATGGGAATCATCCTGCCGATTTACACGATTATCGATATGATCGAAACGGCTGAAAATGTCTGGTCTGACTCGGCGGTCTGCGCGATGACCGATCATGACCTGCAGGGAACGCTGCCGGCAACGGATCTGGATACGGATACGGCAGTATAACCATATATAGGAAACAGAGAGGGGCACACGTCGGTGGGCCCCTTTTTGATTGCTTTTTTCACAATCTTCTTGCAAAAAGTCAAAAAGACTAATATAATAAAGATAAAACTAAAGTCAAAAGGTATATTTTTGACCTTGTCTATGCAATGAGATCCTGTAACGGCTATAAATGCTGCCATTGGCAGCAGGTGATATCATGAGTGTATTAGCTGATAAAATCGAACAATTCATATTACACAAACTATTAGAAGAAGATGAAGAAAATATTATTTTACGGCGCAACGAATTAGCCGATGAACTGGATTGTGCTCCCAGCCAGATCAGTTATGTCCTGAGTACCCGCTTTTCCAACGATAAGGGGTATCTCGTCGAATCACGGCGCGGATCCGGCGGATTCGTCCGGATTATCAAACTGGCTCCGAAGGAAGTGGACCGTACGCCCGTATTGTTGGAGGAACGCCTGCCGGCGGTCAGCATTACGATGGGAGATCTGGACAGTTTGTTGTATCGTCTTATCAAGAATCACCGCTTGACGAACAATGAAGCTATTTTAATGCATTATACATTTGATGCGGTATATAAAGAAGTCGATGATGAAGCGACGCGCCTGGCTGTCGTCAGCCGCATCCTGAAGCACCTTAATCTGCGGGGCTAGCAAAGGAGGGATATCCATGCTTTGTGATATTTGTAAGAAACGGGAAGCCGTTGTTCATATTACACAAATCAAAGACGGACAGCGTACGGAAATTCATTTATGTGCTGTTTGTGCAAGAAAACAAAATCAAATTTCAGGGTATACGGATTTTAATATTATCGACAATGACTTTTTCCGTAAAATGGCGTATCCTGACTTTCAAAATACGGATGAAGAAGAACCGCGGTGTGCCAGCTGTGGCATGACTTATAGTGAATTTAACCGGACCGGGAAATTCGGCTGTCCGGATTGTTATGAATCGTTTAAAGAAGAAATCACGCCGCTGATGCGACGGATCCACGGCCATAGCAAACATGCCGGCAAAGTACCGAATCGGGGCAGCGGTGTATTCCGCACGGTGACACAAATCAAACGGCTGCGTCAGCATCTGCAAAAACTGGTCCGGGAGGAACAATACGAACAGGCAGCCCAGGTACGTGATGAAATCCGGGCACTGCAGGCGGCTATGCCGCCAGTGGAAAAGGAGGAATGACACCATGTTGGATACTTTATTGTCAGCACCGCTGAGTCCCTGGCAGGATGAGTCCGGCGATATGGGTGATGTTGTCATTGACAGCCGTATCCGCCTGGCCCGTAACCTGAAGAAATATGTCTTTCCCTGCAAGGCTTCCGCTGCGGAATTAGCTGCTGTGGCAGCCGAAGGAAAACAGGTCCTGGGCCAGCTGGATACAATCGGTAAAGGCCATTATGAATATATCGGCCTGCCGGAACTGACACCGCTCCAGCGTGAACTGCTCGTCGTCAAGCATTTTTCATCGGCAGCCCATATCGGCACACCGTCAGGCCGGGCATTGCTTTTGCGGGATGACGGTGCCGTATCGGTCATGATCAATGAAGATGATCACTTTTGTATCCAGACGGCAGCAGCGGGATTGAATCTGCAAAAAGTATGGGATGAAGCTTCACAGGTAGATGATACGATGGAAAGTCATCTGAATTTTGCGTTCCGGGATGATTTCGGGTATTTGACGGCCAGCCCGTCTATGACCGGCACCGGTCTTATTGTCGGCGTTACGCTGCATTTGCCGGCCCTGGTTTTTATGAAGCGGCTGAATCGGATTATCCAGGGAATCACCAAGTTCGGGTTTACTATTTGCGGTATGTTTGGTGAACGAAGCGAATGTATCGGGGATTTATTTCAGATCACCAATCAGATTACGCTGGGGATATCGGAAGAAGATGTCCTGGCGCAATTAAAAAAAATCGTGACGCAGATTGTCCAGGAAGAACAAAACTGCCGCAATGCACTGATGATGCACAGCCGTGCTGCGTTCACTGACAAATTCCTGCGTTCTTATGGTATATTGACGAATGCCTGGCTCATGGACGAACGGGAAGCCGTTTCGCTGCTGGGTGACCTGCACCTGGCAGCCGTCCTGCACATGGTCCCGGTGCGGCCGCTGGCATATGAAGCACTGATGACGGCGTCCGAAGCGGCTTTTTTACAGGCGCAGGCCGATACAGAAATGAATGATGAAGAACAACAGCATCAGCGGGCACAGGTACTGCAAAAGATCCTGGCGTCTTATGGGTGCTGATAATGAAGGAAGTGATACATGATGTTAGAAAAATTTACTAATGATGCCAGAAGCGTATTCCGCTACGCGCAACAAGCGGCACAACAATTTCATCATGCGTATATTGGCACGGAACACGTATTATTGGCGCTGGTCTTAAATACGAACGGTATTGCCGGGATGGTATTGAACCAGTTTGGCCTGACGAAGGAAAATGTGACCCGGGCCATTGAAAATGCTATAGGACTGGGTGAACAGAAAGCACCGCGTATGCGCCTTACACCCCGCACCAAACGGCTGCTGGAATTGGCGGCAGCCGAAGCCAGTACGCGGGGACAGGGATATATCGGGACGGAGCACCTGCTGGCAGGCATGCTGCAGGAAGGAACGGGCATGGCAATCCAGATTTTACAGGGCATGGATATCGATCCTGTTACGGTAGCCCAGAAACTGGCTGACGTAATGAATGACCCTAAGGTGGAAAATCGTGCCGATTCCCCGGCAAAAAATACGGAGGATATCGCGGCGTTTGGGCGGGATATCAATGAACTGGCCCGGCAGGGGAAAATCGACCCGGTGATCGGCCGTGAAACAGAAATCAGCCGGGTCATCCAGATCCTCAGCCGCCGGACGAAAAACAATCCGGTCCTCATCGGTGTACCCGGTGTAGGCAAGACGGCGATTGCCGAAGGACTGGCACAACGTATCGTAGAAGGCAATGTGCCGGAAGCATTACGGGATAAACGCGTGTTTTCTCTCGATATGACTAGCCTGATTGCCGGAACGAAATATCGCGGTGAATTTGAAGAACGGATCAAAAAGATGATCGATGCCATTGAAAAGGATCAGTCTATCATCCTGTTTATTGATGAGTTGCATCAACTCATCGGTGCCGGCGCCGTAGAAGGAGCCATGGATGCTGCAAATATCCTGAAGCCGGCCCTGTCCCGGGGCGAACTCCAATGCATCGGGGCGACGACACTGGACGAGTATAAAAAGTATATAGAAAAAGATACGGCCCTGGCCCGCCGTTTTCAGCCCGTACATGTCAACGAACCGACGGAAGAAGATGCCGTGGCGATCCTGTTCGGCTTACGGGACCGCTATGAAGAGTTCCACAAGGTCCGCATTACCGATGATGCGGTCAAAACGGCCGTCAAGTTATCGACACGGTATATTTCTGACCGGTATTTGCCGGATAAGGCCATTGATGTCATGGATGAAGCGGCGGCCAAGGTACGCATGCAAATGACCCTGCCATCTCCGGGCATCAAGGATAAGGAACAACAGCTGGCGGATGTCAAAAAAGAAAAAGAAGCGGCTCTGGCCAGTGAAGAATTCGAAAAATGTGCATCCCTGCGGGATCAGGGCAAGCGCTTGTCCAGCGAAATCAGGACGATGCAGCAGGAACAAAAACAGCAGACTGATGGCATCCGTTCCGTGACGGCGCAGGATATAGCGGATGTCGTAGCGATGTGGACGGGGATTCCGGTCAGTCAGCTGACGGCAACGGAATCACAGCGGCTGCTCCATCTGGAAGACGAACTGCATCACCGGGTCATCAGCCAGGATGATGCCGTAACAGCTGTGTCCAAGGCTATCCGCCGTGCCCGTGCCGGGCTGAAAGATGTGAACCGGCCTATCGGCTCGTTCCTTTTCCTGGGCCCCAGCGGGGTAGGCAAGACCGAATTGGCCCGTACGTTAGCGCGGCAGCTTTTCGGCAGCCAGGATCATATGATCCGCATCGATATGAGCGAATTCATGGAAAAATACAGCGTATCCCGCCTCGTCGGTGCGCCTCCCGGCTATGTCGGCTATGAACAGGGCGGTGAATTGACGGATGCCGTACGGGAACAACCGTACAGTGTCATTCTGTTCGATGAAGTGGAAAAAGCCAGCAGCGATTTCTTCAACCTGCTTTTGCAGGTCCTCGATGAAGGCCGTCTGACGGATTCCCAGGGACGGACCGTCGATTTCCGCAATACGGTCATTATTATGACCAGCAACCTGGGGGCATCCCACCTGAAACCATCCGCGCCGGTCATGGGCTTTTCGACGACGGGCGATCATGAAGAAGACAGGATGGCAGTATTTCAACAGGCCAAAAAGGAAATCCTTCAGGATGTACGGCGCTTCTTCCGTCCTGAATTTTTGAACCGTATCGATGAAGTCATCGTATTCAAACCGTTGGAACAGGACGATTTGCGGCGCATCGTGTCTATCATGCTGACGGAACTGAATCAGCGTCTCGGCGAAAAGGGAATCAGCCTGGACTGGACGACGGATGCCGATGATATCTTAGTGAAAGAAGGTACTGATTTTGCGTATGGAGCCCGCCCTCTGAAACGGGCTATCCAAAAATTAGTAGAAGACCCGATATCAGAAATGTTGTTAGGCAATACGCTGACCAAAGGGCATACGGTCCATGTCAGCAGTACGGATCATAAGAAGCTTGTTTTTACGACGAAATAGGAGGTACTATGGCAAAACGTAAGATCCGGTATGTATGTTCCAGCTGCGGCAGTGTGTCCAGCCGCTGGCTGGGCCGTTGTCCGCAATGCGGCGAATGGAATACCATGGTGGAAGAAGAACAGACGGAGGTACCCAAAGCGGCAACGTCGGTCAGACGTTCCGGCGAAGGGAGCAAAGCTGCTTCTCTGCGGGATATTGCCATGGAAAAGATGAATCGCATCGAAACCGGTATCGGCGAATTGGATCGGGTTCTCGGCGGTGGTATTGTACCGGGAGCCCTTATCTTGTTAAGTGGTGATCCGGGCATCGGTAAATCGACCTTGGTCCTTCAAATGGCCACTGCCGTTTGTCAGACCGTCGGGACTGTTTTATATGGCTCCGGGGAAGAATCGGCCGGCCAGATCAAGCTGCGGGCCCAACGGCTGGGCATCGATGCGGAGAATCTGATCATCCAGGCCGACACATCATTGGAGGCTATCTTAGAAGAAGCCGAACGCCGCCAGCCGTCCATGGTCGTCGTGGATTCTATTCAGACCATGTTTTGCAGCGATACGGATGGGGCGCCGGGAAGTCTGGCCCAGATCCGGGAAAGTACCAGCCGGCTCATGACTTTTGCCAAAACGAAGACGGTTCCGGTCATCGTCATCGGGCATGTCACCAAGGAAGGAACGATTGCCGGGCCGCGCATGATGGAACACATGGTCGATGTCGTATTGTATTTTGAAGGCGAACGAAATTATCAGTTTCGCGTGCTGCGGGGCATTAAAAACCGCTTTGGCTCGACCAATGAATCGGGATTGTTTACGATGGATACGGGCGGCTTGTCTGAACTGACCAATCCATCCCGTCTCCTGTTGGCGGAACGGGCTGCGGATACGGCCGGATCGGCGATTGCGGCGGTTATGGATGGTATGCGGCCGCTGTTGGGAGAAATACAAGCCCTGACGACACGGTCTGTATTTGCCGTACCGCGCCGGACTGCATCCGGTATGGATTATAACCGGTTGATCATCTTATTGGCGGTCCTGGAAAAACGGCTGGGGATGAATTTGGGAACCCAGGATGTATATATCAATGTCATCGGCGGCCTGCGCATCAATGAAACGGCAGCGGATCTGCCGATTGCTCTGGCTGTATACTCCAGTTTCCGGGATATGTCGATGGACAGCCGCATGGTCGTCATGGGAGAAGTCGGGCTTACCGGCGATATCCGCCGCGTGCCGCAGGCATTGCGCCGGGTCAAAGAAGGAGCCAAGATGGGATTCAATCAGTTTATCATTCCCAAAGGCAATATGGAAGATGTGGATGCGGCAGCATTTCCGTCGTGCCGTATCATTCCCGCAGGGACACTGAAGGAAGCCGTCCTGGCAGCTTTTAAGCAGTAGAAGGAATCATGTTTTCGGTATTTTGGCGGGAAAGGGGGATGGCAGTACATTAAATGGAGAAATATTGGCTCCTTTTGTGAATTTACGAATAGATTTACCATAAAATGTGGTACTATACCATATTTTATGGTATAGTTATATAGTTATTATAGTCTGATAATAAAGGAGGTGCATAGATTATGAATGATGAACATGAGACCGATACGAAGGATATACATAAAGAAATAAAACAGAAAAAATTGAATGGTACTAAAATCGCGGATAATATAATGAAGGGCGTCATTATGCTGATCATGGCCGTTATTTTCGTCATGATTGCCGATCAGATCATCACAACTCCTTTTATCAATGCGGAAATCGAAGGCGAGATTTTTCATGGCAACCTCTTTGGTACGACATTGATTACGGTAGTTACCTATATTGCCGGCATTGTTTTGGGGACCCTGTTGGGATATGTACTTTCCCCTTTTGTTTTACGATTGATTTGGAAGGCCATTCATCGTATTGAATATGGTTTAAGTGATTTTGAAAGTCAGGATTTGATTGTCGGCACGCTGGGATTGCTTTTTGGACTTATCATTGCTAATTTAATAGGACTGGCGTTTGCACGACTGCCGATTATCGGCGCCTATGGACCGATTGTGTTCAGTATCGTTTTCGGATATGCCGGCATGAGTATTGCTGTCCGCAAAAAAAGTGAAATCGTGGCATTGGCAGGATCTTTGCGCTGGAATAAACAAGGCAAAGAACATGTGACGAAGCACAAGAGCGATGCGTTCTTTGGCAAGCTGCTGGATACGAGTTCTATTATCGATGGGCGCATTGCTGAAATCTGCAGCACCGGCTTTTTGGAAGGACCGCTCCTCATTCCTGTCTTTGTGTTAGAAGAATTGCAGCTCATCGCCGATTCATCTGATGTACTGAAACGCAATAAAGGCCGTCGCGGCCTGGATATATTGAAACAGATGCAGGAAGATAATTATGTAGAAGTTAAAATCATCAACGATGATTTTGATGATGTGCAGGGAGTCGATTCAAAACTCGTCCGCCTGGGGCGTAAAATCAGTGCCAAAGTAGTGACGAACGATTATAATTTGAATAAAGTAGCGGCGCTTCAGGGAGTTGTAGTCCTCAATATCAATGATTTGGCCAATGCCTTGAAACCAGCCTGCATTCCCGGTGAACAGATGAGGGTACTCATCGTGAAAGCCGGCAAGGAAGAAAATCAGGGTATTGCCTATTTGGATGACGGTACGATGATTGTTGTTGAAAATGGTCATGAATACATTGGCTCGACTAAGAATGTCATCGTGACGTCTGTTTTGCAGACTTCGGCGGGCCGTATGATCTTTGTGAAAATTGCAGATGAGTAGGTGAAGTTGTTGAAAGTATCGGTTATCGTTGTGGCTGCCGGCTCTGGTCGCCGTTTTGGCTACGAACGAAATAAACTTTTTTATTCGTTGTGCGGTAAGCCTGTCCTGACACATACGTTAGAGCGGGTTTTTGCGGCCAAACGGGTTCAGGAAGTTGTCATTGTGAATTCTGAACAGGATCATGAAGAAATCGCTTCCATTGTCGAAAGTCTCCATCCGCGTATGACTGTGCGGTATGCTGTCGGCGGTGCGGAACGGGAGGATTCGGTATATAACGGCCTTTTAGCTACCAGCCCGGATATGGACATCGTCATGGTCCATGACGGTGCTCGTCCGTTAGCCGGACCGGAATGGTATGATAACGCCGTCCCGGTCATGGAACATGCGGCAGCGGCTATTTATGCGATACCTTTAAAAGATACGGTGAAGTTGCGGGAGACCGTAGATAATACGGGCCGAGCGGAATCGGTGCGCACCCTGGACCGGAGCCGTCTGATCGCTGCGCAGACACCGCAGATTTTCCACCGGGATGTCCTGCTGAGGGCACATGAATACGCTCAGGCCCATAACCTGATGGGAACGGATGATGCGTCCCTGGTAGAAGCCATTGGCGAGAAAATCGTTGTTTTACAGGGCGATCAGCGCAATCATAAGGTGACGACGATGGATGATGTGCCGGTCCTGGAATTCTATTTGAACGGACCGACGGAACACCGGGTTGGCAGCGGCTATGATGTACATCCCCTGGCTGCCGGACGCAAGCTGATTTTAGGCGGTGTGGAAATCCCCTTTGAACGGGGACTGGACGGCCATTCCGATGCCGATGTCCTGGCACATGCCATCATGGATGCGCTGTTAGGGGCAGCGGGTTTAAAGGATATCGGTACGTATTTTCCCGATACCGATAAAGCGTTTAAAAATATATCCAGTCTGGTCTTACTCGAAAAAGTACGGCAGATACTGATTGAAAACAGCTGTCGTATCATCAATGTCGATGCGACGCTCATGGCCCAACGGCCAAAAATAAAACCATATGTATCAAAGATGATTGCTAATATTGCTCATGCACTGCAAATTGATAAATTGTCCGTATCGGTCAAGGCGACGACGACGGAACATTTGGGATTTGTCGGTCAGGAAGAAGGCATGGCGGCCCAGGCGGCGGCTATGGTCCTTAAGTATAGGAATAGATAGATTTTTTAGGAGGAATTTTTCATGTCACAGGAAGTTCGCGTTCGTTTTGCTCCCAGCCCGACAGGCCCGTTCCATATCGGCGGTGCCCGTTCAGCTCTTTTCAACTATCTTGCTGCCAAACATACCGGCGGCAAATTTGTGGTTCGTATCGAAGACACGGATCAGAAACGCTCGACCCGCGAATCGGAAGAGAATATCAAAGATGCGCTGAAATGGCTGGGCATCAATTGGGATGAAGGCATTGATATCGGCGGTCCGGATGGTCCGTATCGTCAGATGGAACGTTTGGATATATATAAGAAATATACGGAAAAACTTCTTGCCGAAGGAAAAGCCTATTATTGTTTCTGCACGACGGAAGAATTGGAAGCGGAAAAAGAAGAACAGCTCAAAAAGGGTGAAACACCGGTTTACAGCGGTAAATGCCGCAACCTTCCCAAAGAAACGGTACAGCAGTATCTGAAGGAAGGCCGTCCCTATGTCATCCGGGTGGCAACGCCGAAAGACCAGATCATTGCGATCGATGACCTTGTCCGGGGACATGTTGAATTCGATTCCAATATCGTCGGGGATTTTGTCATCGTCAAATCGGATGGGATTCCTGTATATAATTACTGCGTGGTCATGGATGATGCTTTAATGCATATTACCCACGTCATTCGTGCCGAAGAACATTTATCGAATACGCCACGGCAGATCGTATTGTATCATGCGTTAGGGTTTCCGGTACCGCAATTTGCCCATGTATCCCTGATTCTCGGCAAGGATAAGAAAAAGATGAGCAAACGCCATGGTGCTACTTCTGTCCAGCAGTATAAGGATATGGGGTATCTGCCGGCAGCTATCGTCAATTTCCTGGCTCTCCTGGGATGGACCCCGGACAGCGATCAGGAAATATTCAGTCAGGAAGAACTGATTCAGCAGTTCAGCCTGGACCGCGTCGCCAAGAATCCGGCGGTTTTCGATATCGAAAAGTTGAACTGGATTAATTTCCATTATATGAAAGAATTAGATGAAAATCAGTTATTGGCCGTTTGCCTGCCGCATTTGCAAAAGGCCGGTTATGCCAGTGAACAGCCGTCTGAACAAGAAATGCAATGGCTCAAAGCGATGTGCCAGGATATGCGCGAACATGTCCAGTACGGGGCACAGATCGTCGATGCAGCCAAGATTTTCTTTACGGATGATTTCAAACCGGAAAATGAAGAAACGGCAGCCGTCCTTCAGGAAGAAACAGCTTCCGCTGTCTTGAAGATGTTCAGCGACGAACTGGCCGGTCTTGACCAGGTTACAGCCGATACGGTACAACCGTTGTTCAAGAAAATCCAAAAGGGCCTGAAGGTGAAGGGGAAATTCGTATATATGCCGATCCGCGTTGCCCTCACCGGCGTCATGCACGGCCCGGAACTGAATGTCATCGTCGCTCTCATGGGCCGCGACAAGGTTCAGAAGCGTCTGGCTCAAAGCGGTTTGATTTAATAGGATTCTTCTTGACAAGGTGACAATAATTCGCTACTATATATGTACACATATTAGTTAATAATATGTATCCATAAATGAATTACGATGACCAAAATGATCTGCATGGAAAGCCCCACAGAGAGGACAGGATATAGCTGAGAACTTGTCCGGATGGTGAAATTGCAGAGTTGCCTTTGCGAGTAGGTCAGGTGAATGATAGTATCCTGATCCGGTTGCGCCCGTTACGCGCCTTGAGTGCACAGTAATCTGTGTAAACAGAGTGGAATCGCGGGCCACCGTCTCTGTAAAGGGATGGTGGCCTCTTTTTAGGTATCATTCAAGGAGGTTTATGATGAGAGAATTAAAAGTTTATAATACGCTGACCCGCAAAAAAGAAGTATTCAAGCCTTTAGTGCCAGGACAGGTAAAAATGTATGTCTGCGGTATTACGCCGTATAATCATTCCCATATGGGCAACGCCCGCCCGTTTGTGACCTGGGATGTCATCAAACGCTATCTGGAACATTTGGGATATGAAGTGACGCATATCCAGAATTTTACCGAT
>JALCDF010000020.1 GCA_022641375.1 Megasphaera sp.
GGCATTTTCTGTCGGTTTCAGGTATTTCTTTTTCCCTTCTTCTTCCATGAATTTCCGCTGGATCAGTTCATTGATGATGGTAGCCCGTGTAGCTTCCGTCCCGATTCCCTGCACTTCCTTCAACTTCTTTTTCAGGGAATCCTGTTTTACATATTTATAAATTTCCTTCATCGCCGCCAGCAACGTCGATGCCGTAAATCGAGCCGGCGGTTTGGTTGCTTTCTTCTCAACCTGCCCCTGTTGGTATTGGACAGCATCCCCCTTGCGGACAACGGGCAAATCTCCTTTGCTGTCCTCTTCGTTCTTGTCACTATGATACAATTCTTTCCAGCCCATCACCAGGATGGTCTTGCCATGCGCCACGAATTGTTCATCGGCCGCTTCAATCACAATACGCGTCTGATCGTATTCATGAACAGGATAGAACTGGGCTATATACGCCTGGGCAATCAAATAATATATATGCTGCTGCAGCGCATTCAATTTTTCAAACGGACAAAATACAGTCGTGGGAATAATCGCATGATGCGCCGTAATTTTGCTGTCATTCCAGGCACGGCTTTTAATCCCGCTGTCAGCTTTGCTGACCCAGGATGCCAATTGTCCGGTCCGTATCTTCCCCAGATTCGCTAAGATTTTCGGCACATCCTTACGCTGATTCAACGGCAGATATTCACAATCCGAACGGGGATAGGTTGTTAATTTCCGTTCATAGAGCTGCTGTGCCGTATCCAGGACCTGCTGCGGACTATATCCATACCGCTTCCCGGCTAACACCTGCAACGTCGATAACGATAACGGCAGCCGCTGATTTTCTTTCTTCTTCGTCTTTTTCCGTTCATGTATGATTCCATCCGGATTGGATTTCAACATATCCAGCACGGATTGTGCCGTCTGCTCATCCATGCAGCGTCCTTCCGGATCGAGTCCGGACTGGGTATCCTTAGGCTGCCACTGCCCTGTAATCATACCATTTTTATGCTGGAAATCAGCTTTGACTATATAATATGTCACCGGCTGGAAATCATCTAACTCCCTTTGCCGGCGCACGACCAGCGCCAATGTCGGCGTCTTCACACGGCCAATCGGAAAAACACCCCGGTGTCCCTGACGCCGTGCCGCCAACGTGTACGCTCGTGATAAATTCATGCCAATAAGCCAGTCGGCCCGGCTGCGGGCCAGCGCTGACTCTTTTAAATGAAGAAAATCATGATTATTGCGCAAATCATCCAATGATTCGTGGATACTCTTCTCATCCAGGGCATTCAATAAAATACGCTGGACCGGTTTTTTATTTCCTACGTAATCCAGAATTTCATCGATGAGCAGCTGCCCTTCCCGATCCGGGTCACCGGCATTGACAATCGTATCCGCTTCACCGATTAATTGACAAATAAGCTGAAACTGCTCCTTGCTGTCCGGACTTACCAACAACTTCCACTGCTGCGGTACAATAGGCAGATCTTCCGCCTTCCAGATCTTATATTTGGGATCGTATTCCTGCGGTTCTGCCTGTTGCAATACATGACCATAGGCCCAGGTCACAATGCCGCCACCCGTCTTGATAAACCCATTGCCCCGCTGTTGCGGAGCTGGCAGACATTTAGCTAATTCTCTGGCCATACTTGGCTTTTCGGCAATGTACAGTTTCATAACGCACTCACTTTCATTAACGAAGGTAATTAAGTACATATATGATACCACAGAATTTTCCATAGGAAAACCCTGACAGAAACATATCCTCTATCATCTGTATATAAACACACCTTTCACCTGAGCACTATGTATCTGCCAGAATCCGTATGGTCGCAATACTGATACCGTCATCACCTGTCTTCATATCTATCAGTTCGGCAACCAACGGCGGATCATATCGTTCCATACCATTCAGGAATTCCAGGATGGCCCTGAATTCGCCATGACATTCCGCCTCATAACTTTTAGCTCCCTGTATTCCCGTCAACGATAATACGACAATTCCCCACCGTTTTCCTTCATCCTGGACCACATCCATCACATTGCGGTCACGACCCTGCCATCGACGCAATATTTCGGACCGGTCATCCCTATATGAAATCTGATGGACGCGTTCCATACTGTTGCCATTCATTGTATGCCAGGACTGCCACTGATGATATCCATACACGGCCCATCCCAAAAGGAGCAGGGCCAATAAACAGAGTCCGCCACAAAGGAATCCCTGATATTTTTTACATTTCCTTAGCAGCTGTTCCATCGGGCTGTACCTCCATCTCTAATCGAAAGACAGGGTCATCTTTCATCTTTCCCTGCGCTTTATGAATAGAAACAGACGCTATACAAGGCTGGTGCCGAAGCCGCTCCTGCCAGGCACGGCTGAATTCTTTTGACGCAGACTGCCCTTCTAATACAACATGGTGATTTTTCACCGATATGAGGCTTACCATACCATCCGGCGGCTTGGTCTCCGCCAGGCATACCAACACCAGCGGCCAATGGATCCTCCCTTGTTCCGCCGTTTTTACAGCATCCATTTGTTTTTTCATCAGTTCTTCTTCATGATTCTGTTTTTGTATCCGTTTTACGTACGGATACACCTGATCCGTATAATATATTCGTTCTGCCGCCGTTTTCTGCTGAAACCATGCCCCGCCGACAGCGGATAAAAGTATCATGACTACAGCTGATGGTACTATATAGCGGAGCCATCCCTGTATACGCCGCCGCTGTTGTTCCTGACGTATGGTCTCGGGTATGAGATTATATTTCACGGTTTCCTCCTATATTGCTGTCAGTACCATCATCGGAAAAGGTATCTGCCATTTTTGCTGTAACGCGTCCATTTTCTCAGATACCAAGGGTACAGACCAGGTCAATGTCCCCGTCTGCTCTGACAGGCATATTATTTCCTGATCGGATATGTCCTTTGATTTTTTCCACTTCAAGGCTTCCGGCGGCAATTCCTTGATGACCTTATACGATAATGGCGTTCCTTTTTGAATAAATATACTATGTATTTCTTTTTCTTCACGAAGATAGTATGTGCCCGTTTCCGCATGATAGAACCGCCCCACCACCGCCGGAAGTACATCCATGGCTTTAACGATGCCGCCCGCATTCTCTATCCCCTGCCAAAAAGCACGCAAGGCATCATCCCGATACGCCGCCAACATCCAGTCATAGGTGCCATCCTGATTCTTCCTTTGTACGGCATGAACATCCATGACATATTCCTGGCTGTCGAATCCTTCCATTTCATCCCATAAAGCAAACTGTAATGCTTCCTCTTTTTTCTTCGAGGGTACTGATAACTTCTTCCATATAAGCTGCGTACCGCCTACAGCAACCTGTATTTCATACCCTTCCAGGCTGTAATGTACGACAAGCTTGCTCATGACTTTTTGTATCATCTCCGGATCATCCAGCCAGTTCCGGTTGGGTAATGCTGTATATATGCAACATTGGTAATATATATCTTTGCCCAGCCAATTCCGTTGCCGTTTTATAATATATACCGCCTGCGTCGAAGGCCACAGTACCGCTGTTTTTTGCGAAAAAAAAGACATATCATTTCTCCTGTCAATACAGTATTTCTCGAACAATATATTGAATTTCACCGGTTTCTTCCGACAAAGTTATTTCAAAACGAATGGCACATGATCTCTGAAGGTATCCCGGCTCATAACAAGCCGTCGCTCTGAGTGCCCCTTTTACGGGCAGAATACCGGATACACCCGTCGTGCAATTTAGTTGTATCTGCTGCCCTTTTTCTGTAAATCCAATCTTATCTTGAAAATCCCACCGTCCTTTTTGCGGGATATCCTGCCACGATTGCTGCTGCCAATCCGTCCAGGTCACAAGCAGCGCACTTTCGGATAAATATGTCATGGCAAGCGCTTCTTTAAATTGCTTTGCCGTCTGCAGATACTGTGTTGCCAGCATAGACGCCGTCGCGGCCAAGGTAAGAACTATCATGCCTGCCAACAAAATAAAATATGTAATGAAACCGTTCCGCCGTATCATTATATCTCCCATTGCTGCGGCAAAGGAACTACGGTCATACAGCAAGGCCAGGCTACACCATTCAACGTATCCTGCAGCAGTACGGATACAACAACAGCCTGCCCTTCTTTAGCAAAATATGGACGTTCATCATAGGGCATTACAACGAAACGGCCTTTCCGAATACCGCTGCCGGGATTTCCCGTTAAAGGCTGGTCCTGACCGTTTGAAAGGACCCGATACATAATACCGTCTTTTACAGAAAATCCAGTCCGTATTCCTTCCTTGTCATAACAGCTGATCCGTGTTCCGGATACCATAATACCCTTGGAAAAACGTAATGTGTTATATATAGTTTCATCCATCAAAAGACCCTGCCGAGCTAGTTCTTCCCCGGACTCACCAATTTTGAAATATCGGACTGTCTGCGTAAGTACGGGCAAAAATGCATACCAAAGCATTAGCATGATACCAACGGATACGACCAATTCCGTTAAAATGAAACCATTATGTCTTATTGATTTTTTCCACTCGTTTAAAGGTATGAGACGTTCCATGGCTATCTATCACCTCTACCTTATGAATTTCATACACCGTATCGGCCGGTTGAACCGATACATACACACTATATTTCCGATTCATGATTTTTAATTCATTCGTCATTGGCAAATCCTTTTGCTGCCGTAATTTTTCCATATAGATCCGCCCTGCCATGGCCGCTTCCCGTATATCCCTCGCCTGACTGTATATCTGTATGGTATGCATTGTCAGTATCAATGCCGAAAGGAATAATAATGAACCGATGACAACAGCAACCGCAGCATTTCCCATCAGTATAAACCCGTTACTCCAAGCGAATACGCCCGGTCTGAGAAGCCACGATAACTTTTCGCGAGTATGTTTTGTCCTGTAGTGATACAACAAAGGACATAGTCCCTTCCGGTTTTCCTGTACCATTAAAACGAATCTCCTTTCCCGCCGGTGTAATGACTACCCCCTGGGGAAACAATCGTTCTTTTCGCCGCATATAATTTTGCCGTACATAATATTGGTCCTGCCCAATGCGAAGGATCCACTGGTCGCCTATGCCTCCATTCGCCAAACTATGTTGCCGTAAATCCTGTAAATCCAAGGCAAACTGTCTCGTCAGGATATCCACATCATGCTGCCGGCGATTCCATGATATACAGGGTACCGCAATCATCATACACAAGACTGCTATAGAAACAGCTATCATCATTTCTGTCAAAGACAAAAAACCATTATGTCTCATCAGAGGGCGAACCATACTTCCAGCTCCTTCTCAAATCCTAAGGCCAGCCACCATCCGGCTAGCAGATACGGGCCAAAAGGCAAGATAGTTTTCCCCTTTACCATGCGCAGCACAAGTCCACCTGCCAGCGCCGTTAAAAAAGCGATAAGAATCATAAAATAGGCTCCATAATCATTGCACCCCAGACATAGTGCCAACACCAGCTTGACGTCACCGCTTCCCACACTATCAGGCTTGACCGCATAGATTATGCAAAACCCGCCGGCTATCAATATCGTTATCATCGCGTCGGGATGAACCAAGCCGCAAGTCAATGCAAGCCCATTGCAAATAGCAAAAAAGGCAGCCGCTTTGTCAGGTATCCAGTAAAACGCAATATCTGTATAGACAATAAGCGCCGAACAGCCTGCCGTTATGATCAGCCAAAAGATCATAACGGTAGACAGGGCATTGCCATTTAATATATCCATTATCATGTATTCGTAAAATTATTCCGTTGTCTTCGTTCCTTCAGGATTATCTGAAGTATACGTTTTATCATTATACACACCTGAAACAACACCATCCTGAATGGAATACTCTGTCCCATCCGGTTGTTTGGGTGCAAATTTCAAATAGCTGTCCTGTGTTTTTTCATTTACTTCCGTTAATACGGCAACCGTCGCGGGATAAGTTCCCGTATCAAAGCGGTATATTTCTGCCGCATCGCTGATGGTCCGGACATCGGCCTGCACTTTCGCTATTTTCGCTTTATCCCCGGCGGTCATGAAGCGTGGTGCCGCAATGCTGGCCAAAACAACGATAATACTTACAACAATAATCATCTCCAATAAAGTAAATCCGTTCCGTACTGCTTTTTTCTCCATTGACTTATGAACACGGAAAATGGATGAAAACATAACAATCGACTCCTTCCTTATACTCAAAAATCTACTCATAAAAAATATATATTTAAACGGCAATACCCGTCACCATATCCATTAACGGCAAAATAAGACATAAAACCATGATGCCCATCAATATGCCAATGACTACCAGGACAACCGGACCGAGAAACCGCTGCATGCGGGACATATACAATTCCATCCGCCAGCCATAGTAATCCGCAATCGTACCCAGCGCTTCATCATATTTCCCTGTCGTTTCCCCGATTGTCAACATCGTTTCTATATACACCGTACTCCATGAGCCGCCGCGAATCGCTTTACTGAGAGGAATCCCATTTTCTACGGCATGGGTAACCCGAAACAAATATAAACGGAATGATTGTACCGGCACTACCTGGGCAGCATCCCGTAGTGCTTGCAACAAAGGGATTCCACTGGCAATCTGCACCGATAAGATACGGCTGAACCGTTGCCAGCACCAGACAATATATACATTCCGTAAGGCTTTGCAGGATAACATCTTTTGTTCCCATACCGATGAAAAACCGGCGTATTTCCAAGACCAAATCACGGCACCCAGGACAATACCTGCCAATATAATGATTTCACTTCCATATGCACGCACAAGTTGAACACTGTGCAATACCCATTGTGTCGCCGCCGGCAATGGTACCTGCATCTGTTGGAACATCTCCTCAAAGACCGGCAGGATAAAATATACCGCGCCTATCAAAAGAGCAATCATGCATAGTAATAAAAATAAGGGATAACTCACTGCTTCAATCACCAGACGGCGCTGTTCCCCCGCATATTCGTAATAGTCACCCAGAAGAGAAAACATACCATCCAGATTACCCGCATGTTCGCCGGCAACAATAACCGTACACACTAATCTGGGAAAGACATGCGCCTGTTTCATCGCCTGTGACGGCGTCATTCCTTTTTCCATCTGACGAACGGCCCAACGCAAGGATTGACGCTGTTTTTTATTTCCTACATCGTGAAGCAATAAATTCCAGGCATTGATAATGGGAATCCCCGCTTCGGTCAATAACGCTAACTGATGAAATAAAAACGCTAATGTAGTATACGAAAATTTTCTCATCGTTTTTTCCTGTACCGTACCATGGCCTGTTCCATCGTCCGCATTCCCAACGATGCGCCGGTCTGCATAATAGACACCAGCTGATGTTCCCGGCCATTGCGGATTAATTGGCTGACCGCCGGCGTACTGATCAGGATTTCCCGGACAATAGACACCTCTTTTCCTGAACACAGCCGTTGCTGCGCTAAAACAGCCTGTAAGACCATGGCCAGGCGGCAGCGCACTTCTTCCTGGCTTTGTGCATCAAAAGCCCCTATGAGACGGCTGACCGCCTGTGCCGCCGAACGCGTATGCAAGGTCGAAAGGACCAGACGGCCGGTCTCAGCAGCCGTAATAGCCGCATCCATCGTCTCACTATCGCGCATCTCTCCGATAAGGAGGATGTCCGGATCCTGACGTAACGCCTGCCGGATGCCTTCCTGAAATGTGGGGAAATGATGCGTGAGTTCCCGTTGCGTCAAAAGGGATTTTTTGCCTTGCAGCACATATTCTACCGGATCTTCGAGAGTAATGATATGACAGGCCTTCGTCTTGTTTAAATGGGATAAAATGCGCCACAAAGCTGTCGTCTTGCCGCTTCCCGTCGCCCCACAGAACAAAATCAGCCCATCCCGCAAATTCCCCAATTTTCCTAATAATTCTTCATCATCATCCGGTGGCAGCCAGGCTAACGGATATAAGAGCCGTATAACGGCCCGTAATCCGGCATAATCATGGCAAATATGGACACGACAACGAACGGATTCATCCCAAGAAAAGGCAAACGACATCTCGTCATTTTTATTGAATGTTTCGTTACTGACGTTGTCAAGCCATTCCAGTACATCCGTACCCTTCACTGTATCTGTACCGATTGGCACCAACTCTGCACCAATGCGTATCATCGGAGATCTCTTTTCCTGAAGATGGATATCAGCAGCTTGTTGATGAATCGCTAAAGAAATTAAGTCACGAATGTCCATATTCACCTCCCATATCATAGATACGGTTCACTTCCTGCTGATCTGTCAATCCCTGTTGTAATGCCCAATCAATTCCCTGTTGCATAAAAAAAGCCCCATCAGCACGGGCTGCCTCCGTAAACTGATTCTCGTCATATCCCCGGCGGATAGCCTGCCGTATCTCCGGCCCGACGGGAACAACTTCACAAAGGCATACACGCCCAGAATAACCGCTATGGAGACAACAGTCACAACCGATATGAATATACGGTTCCCGCAAATTTCCCATCGCTTTACAACAGGCAGGACACAGCTTCCGGGCCAGCCGCTGTGATGTCATACCAATCAGGGCGTCGGCTACCAGATAGGCCTCGATACCCATATCAATCAACCGTATCGGAACATCAGATGCCGTTGCTGTATGAAGCGTGGCAAAGATTTTATGGCCGGTCAATGCCGCCTGAATGGCAATACGTGCCGTTTCCCTGTCCCGTATTTCCCCTATGACGATTACATCCGGGTCCTGCCGGAGAAGAGCTCTCAGTCCGTTCTGAAATTCGAGGCCGCATTTGGCATTAATCTGACTTTGATTGATACCATCTATATGGTATTCCACGGGATCCTCAAGGGTAACTAAATTGAGAGCGGCATGGTCCAATTCTTTTAAAGCCGCATATAACGTAGTCGTCTTCCCACTCCCCGTCACTCCACTCATAATGAAGAGTCCCCTGGTCATATGAATCGCCTGACGAATCAGAGCAATCGCTGCATCAGCGATTCCCAGCGCGTCCAGATCAAGAGAAACACGCCCTGCATCCAAAAGGCGAATTACAGTCTTCTCGCCGCGAATCGTCGGCATGGTACTGACACGCATATCGATCATATGCTTGCCCTCTTTCCAGGCAATCCGCCCATCCTGAGGAAGTCTCTTATTGGCAATATCCAAGGAAGCCATAATCTTAATGCGTGCCGTAAGCGTATCCAACTTGCTGGAAGGCAGTTCTCCCATGCTGCAAAGAACACCATCCCGACGCAAACGAATACGCACAGACTCATCAGCAGGTTCAATATGGATATCACTGGCACCGCTGTCAACGGCATATGATAAAATATGATCTACAATACTCCGTGCCGGACCACTAAGAGGTATCATGCTCTAACACATCCTTCCGTCATCCCCGTCCTATGGAAAGAATATCATGGATTCATGTGGATTTGGGCCTTCTAATCTAATTCTAATGTGAAATACTGCATTCTCATCAAATTTTAATGTAGTCATCCCGGCAGTTCCCATTTGCACATTGCTGATATGTTCCCTTACAAGTAGTCAAAAAAGGACCTCTCCTCCGTATGGCATTCTATGGTGCCACACAAAAGAAAGATCCTTTTCTAATATATTTAATGAAATTTTGCCAACAATATACTCCATAGAATTATCCCCGCTCGTACGGGGGATACTTTACTAAGAAAGCACAAATACATTACAAGTTAACAACAGTTCATTAACAATACGATAAACCTCTATTGTATTCTATTTTTTACGAGTTAAAATAATACCAGAAATTATTTTAACTATAATTTCTAATTCATTCAAAGGAAGTGTACATCATGAAAAAATCATGGAAAAAAATTATCACACTATTAATTGGTTGTATGTTTATCATGGGATTTTCGGTATCTTTTGCGCAAGAACCACCGCAACCTCCGTCGCCACAATACGAAAATCAAACACCACCACCGCCACCACCGCAGAAACACCATAAAAACCATCAACGTCATCAAATGCCACCACCACCAGATAATGCATGATGAAGTAATGACTAGTTTTCTGGCTCGATTATAAATATTGGGGTGAGGAAAGATTTTTAAGTCTATCCTCACCCCATTTCTCTCGTTTCCCTATATATTAAGTTTATAAATTTTACCGGGCCGGCCTCTGCCGGCAACCGCTTCTTCTCCCACGACAATAACGAGGCCCGCTTTACACAACGCTCCCAAAATACGCCGGATATTTTGTTCCGTAACCGCCAATTGCTGTGCCAGCTGTATGACTGTAAAGGTATCATTTTGCAGACGGGTGACTGTCGCTTCAATCTTACGAAATGTCTTTATCCCAACAGATGCTTCATGAAGCTTTTTCAGCAACTCGGCATCATTGGAATACGAATCATAACTCACTTTTACTTCTTTTTTATCTATCTCAACGATTTTTCCATCATCTTTTACGATGACCGTTTCATTCGGCTTGCCGGATTCAATGTTACGCAAAGCCCGATAGGCATTAAATTCCGCATGAGACACGGTTTCACCGAAACCGATTCCTACGCGGACCGCTACGGAAAAATTAATGGCGATTTCTATTTTCCCAGCGGTATCATGAATCCGTTCCAATTCCTTTTTGATTACGCCCCGCGAACTGAATATTTCATATACACCGCGGCCTTTTTCAATCAAATAGCCATTTAAGCTTTCGCAAAGAGGCATCAATATCCCTTTGATTTTCCATTCTAACGTTTGTAATCTGGCGGAAGACTGAGATTTCTCAATGATTTTATCGTACTGATCAATCACCAGGATGACGGAACCGACTTGTGTCGTCTTGAAATAGGAGGCTTTGACTCTTTCCGTGATAAGCTTCAGCGAATGATAGATTTCCTGCTTCGTCAGTATCAAATAATATACCGGCACGTTCGCTTTTTTTAAAGCGGTATACACGGTCCGCATCGCCGTAACTGCCCCATCTGTTTTTCCTTTTTGCCACAAATCCAGGTGAAACCGGATAATGGCTTCCGGATCATATCCATGGTCATAATATTTCACAAAAACATCGGCCATTGGGATATTCGTCTCTTCCACGGCGGCTTCAACATTCATCACATCGTTTAACATATCTACGGATATGCGGGGACTGCCGGTTTGATGTTCGTAAGCAATCTGCATGCAATTGATGTAAAATCCGGCATCGATTGACTTACAATACGCCACATTATCCTCATTCTGTAAATATCCTTTGGCAATGATATATGGCAGCGGTCCTGAAAACAGCCAGCCATCCACCCGTTTTTTATTCGCCTGTAAAAGATGTGAAATATCTTTTTCGTTTTCAAAGGGGAGCGGAATAAATTGAATCCCCTCTTCAAAATCATGACTGACGCTCATAATTCTCTTGACCGACTGTGTCGCCCCGATAATTCCTATACGATACTTCATACCCGGCTCCTCATATCCTCATCAACTATCCTATTCGAAAATAATACCTTCCTGCTATCTGCTCATTATAAAAAGTATAGCACAAGGAGGATGCCAACGATACCCATTTTCCTCCGCAACAAAAAATGTTTCTTCACGCCTGTATATATTACTTTATTTTTCTCTCGTTCTGTAGTATACTGTTATTGTGAACTAAATTAGTCTACATTATGATTCTGCAGGAGTATCAACCTCCCTGTTCAACTATGTATATATCTTGATTTACAATCTCTGAAGGAGGAATTTCTATGACCATGCAAACATCCCTGCAACACCGCAGAACGTATTATCAGCTCAACAAGAATTTACCCGCAGCGGAAGAAACGATTCTCCGGACGATCCGGGATATAACGGAACTGGTGCCGGACGCCTTTAATATGAAAAGCGCCCGCCTCGCCGTCATCTTAGGGGATAAACAAGATGCCTTATGGGATATGATTTATGATACCTTCGAAGGAAAAGTGCCCCGTGAAAAAATTGATGGGTTCAAGGCTGCTGCCGGCACGATATTGTATTTTTACGATATGGATGTCATCAAGGAAAAACAGCAGCAGTTCCCTCTGTATGCCGCTAATTTCCCCGTCTGGGCCAATCAGGCCAACGGCATGTTGCAGCTCGGCATCTGGTCCGCATTGCGGGAATTGGGCGTTGGTGCCAATCTGCAGCATTACAATCCCGTCATCGATACTGCCGTAAAAAAGATGTTTACGATTCCCGATGCCTATCAGTTAGTCGCTCAAATGCCCTTTGGCGGTATCATCGCTGAACCGGCTGCCAAACCGGCCGAAGATATTTCACAACGGGTTCGTATCATACAATAAGGAAAACATGTTTCTTCCCTCTTCATACGATGTCATAAAGCTGCAGTCCTATGGGCTGCAGCTTAAATTTCTTGACTTATAGTACACTCCACCTGCTATACTATACATAGCCGTAAAAGGAGGATGCCGGCTGCTGCCTGGAATTTCCTAAAGAAAAGAAATAATCATATCGGAATAGCAAAAGAACGCCGCAGGTTATCAGATGTCTGACAACCTGCGACGTTCTTTTAGTTTATTGCAGAGAATTTTCTCTCTCCATATTATCTGTCACTTAATCTTCCTATACCACCAGAACGTTTTTTCTGAATTGGTTTGCTGCCAATCTTTTCAACCATGATGAACAGCAGCGGGATGAGGAATACACCCAAAATAGTGGCAACGGATGTCCCGAATACGACGGCGATGCCCATCGTCGTACGAGATGCGGCACCTGCCCCGGTAGCCAAGGCCAATGGTACAGACCCGGCAACAAAGGCCAACGATGTCATGATGATTGGGCGAAGACGGATCTTCGCTGCTTCAATAGCCGCTGACACGGGATCCATGCCTCTGTCATCGACACGCACCTTCGCGTATTCGATGATCAGGATGGCATTCTTAGCTCCCAAGCCGATAACGGCAAGGATACCAATCTGGAAATAAATATTATTGGTCTGATTCAATAAGTAGGTAAACAGTGTCGCTCCGAACAACCCTGTCGGTACGGAGAACAGTACCGCAAACGGCACCTTCCAGCTTTCATACAACGCAGCCAGTACCAGGAATACGAAGAGCAATGCCAGGCCAAAGACCATATAGGTCTTATTGCCGGCTTCGATTTCTTCACGGCTCATGCCGGCCCATTCATAGGAATAGCCTTCACCGAGCGTTTCCGTAGCGACTTCTTTCAATGCATTGATAGCTTCACCGGATGAATATCCTGTCGCCGGCGAACCCATGATCTTAATAGCCGGATAGTCATTGAATCGATTGATAATAGACGCCGTGCCCTGCATCTTAGGCGTAATGAAGTTAGCCACCGATACGAGATCATTGTTGGAATTGCGGACATAAATATGATTATTGGCATCCACAGACTGACGGAATTCCGGTGCTGCCTGCAGAATAACTTTAAAGTTACGACCAAAAATCGTGAAATCATTGACCTGATAGGCCCCATAGAAGGACTGCAGCGTCGAATATAACGTACTCAGCGTTACGCCTTCATGAGCGACCTTGTCACGGTCGATATCAAACTGATACGCTGGCGTATCATTAGAGAACGCCGTATATACACTGCCGATTTCCGGCCGTTTCTTAGCGGTAGCAATGAATTTATTCGCCGTATCCGATAATTCAGTAAGGGTATGGGACCCACGGTTTTCCAATTGCAGGGTAAACCCGGATGATACACCCATGCCATCGATTGGCGGCGGGTTAATCGCTACGACGGTAGACTGCGGCAGCTTATTGCCATAGCCCATGATTTTACCGACCAATGTATCGACGGATAAATCCTTCGTCGTTCGTTTACTCCAATCTTCCATGGAAACGAACGTAATAGCCCCGTTTGGTTTAGCACCGCCGGCCAGTATACTATAGCCGACTACGTCCATGGAATACTTAACACCCGGCTGTGAACGGATCCAGTCGCTTATTTGCATGACGGTCTTCGTCGTTTCGGTCTGTGACGTCCCTTCCGGCAAGGTCACATCGACCATGACGAAGCCATTATCTTCCGAGGGAACAAAGCCCGTCGGAATAGCTGTAAACAAACCGCCTGCGGCAACGCTGATCATGATCAAAAAGGCTATGCACCATTTCAGGCGAAGCTGCAAGTGCGCAAGGACATGACCATACCAGGCAATCAGCCGATCAAAGGCTGCATTAAACTGCTGGAAGAATTTGTAAATACCCTTAGGATTTTCCGTAGGCTTATGAACATTCAAGATACTGGCACACATAGCTGGCGTCAGCGTCAAGGCAATGAATGCCGAGATCAATACGGAGATGGCAATCGTAAATGCAAACTGCCGGTACAAAATACCACTCATGCCTGACAAGAACCCGACCGGGATAAATACAGATGCCAGTACGCAGGCTACCCCGATAACCGGGTTCTGCACGTTTTCCATAGCAATGATCGTCGCCTCTTTCGGCGGTTTATTGTGGTATTTTATTTCATATTCAACGGCTTCGATAACAACGATGGCATCATCGACCAACAGGCCGATAGCCAATACCATGGCAAACAACGTCAATGTATTGATGGAGAAATTGAGGACCTGAAACGCTGCGAACGTCCCCAACAATGATACCGGAACAGCGATCAACGGAATCAGCGTCGAGCGCCCGCTCTGTAAAAACAAATATACGATGCCGGCAACAAGGAGCAATGCTTCGATAAACGTCTTGATAACTTCTTCGATAGATGCCGATACGAATTTCGTACTATCATACACTACATTATATTTTAAATCGGAAGGGAAATCTTTTTCCGCCTTGGCCAATACTTTATTAACACCACTGACGGTCTTCATCGCATTGGCATCAGAAGTCAGACTGACCATGAACGATGCGGCAGGAGCCCCTTTGTAATACCCGCCGACACTATAATCCTTGGAACCCAGTTTGACCGTCGCAATATCTTTCACGCGTACCATCGAACCATCACTGTTCGTGCGGATGATGACGTTTTCAAACTGATCTACGGTCTGCAAACGACCGTCTGTACGAAGAGAATACTGATATTCCTGACTATCCATCGATGGCTGTGATCCGATATCACCAAGAGCAGCCTGTTTATTCTGCGCCTGGATTGCCGAAATGACATCCGCCGGAGCCACTTTCAATATATTCATCTTCATCGGGTTCATCCATATGCGCATCGCGTAATCCGAACCGAATTCCTGTACATTCCCAACGCCGGAAACGGATTTCAATTCATCCATGAAGTACTGTGTCGCATAGTTCTTCATAAACGTAGCATCATACGAACCATTCGGTGAATAAAGGAAAAATACCAGAGCCGTAGACGATGTGGACTTCTGTACCGTAACCCCCGTAGATGTTACTTCTGACGGCAAGGTCCCCTGGACCTGGCTGACACGGTTCTGTGTATTGACCGTATCCATATCATCATCCGTACCGGATTCAAACTGCGCCGTCATCGAATAATACCCATCATTACTGGTACTGGATTCCATATTGACTAAATCATCGACGCCAATCATCTGACGTTCGATGACACTGGCCACAGTCGTACCGACGACTTCGGCATTTGCACCGCTATAACTAGCCGATACCCGGATCTGTGGCGGCGTAACATTAGGATATTTAGCAATAGGCAGTGTCGCCATAGATAACAGCCCGAAAATAGAAATAATCAACGATATGACGATAGCAAAAATCGGCCTGTTGATAAAAAATTTTGATATCACACTCTCGCCCCCCTGCTAAGAATTACTCGTCGCGGAGTCAGACGAATCATTGCTTGCTTCAATATCGGATTTACTCAATACATGCTGATCTAATGTAGCACCTTTGGCCTTCTGATAGCCATCGACGATAATCGTCATGCCATCGCTCAAACCATCTTTGATGAGCCAGAACTTGCCAATCTTTTGTCCGACTGTAACTTCCTTATTTTGTGCTTCGCCGTTTTCATCAATTACGGAAACGAAGTATTTCCCTAATGTCTGCTGTACAGCACGCTGTGGTACCAGAATAGCATTCTGCTGAATCTGCGTATCGGAAACAACGGTTGCATACAACCCCGGTATCAACAAAGTATCCGGATTATCAAATACAGCTTTGACGATGATCGAGCCGGAATTGCTATCCATGCCATGATTGACCTGGGTCACATGACCGGTATACGGATACATCGTGCCATCGCTGAAGCGGAGTTGCAGTGAATCTCCCCAGCTGCCGGAACTGCTGGCATCTTTTTTCGTCATCTGCAGATATTCTGCTTCACTGACGGAAAATTCAACAAATACCGGATTCGTCGAAGAAATCGTTACCAGAGCCGTCGATCCGGCCGTAGCATAGGTACCGATAGGTACATCATCGACATTGAGCTTGCCGGAGAACGGCGCATATACAATCGTATCATCGACGTTATCCTGTGCGGACTGGACCTGTGCCGCATTGGCATCAAGGACAGCCTGCTGCTGATCTGTCGCAGCTTCCTGGTCGGTCACTGTCTGTTGAGAAATAGCGTCTTCACTGGCCAGCATCTGATACCGGCGCAAATTCAACTGCTGATTGGCCAGATTAGCCGCAGCCTGGGCCTGAGTCGCTCTGGCGGACTGCAGGGATGCGTCATACTGACGGCTGTCCAAGCGGAACAACGGCTGGCCGGCCACAACATCCTGACCACCTTGAACGTATTTTTCTACGACACGGCCGGAAATTTTAGGCCGTACGGGAACTTTATCCGTAGCTGTAACTGAACCGCTGTATTCAGCCGTTATAGGAGCATCTTCTGCTGCTATCTTATACGTATTGACGGATACTGCCCCTTTTTGTGCACCTTTTTGGGAACCGCAGCCTGCCAGCAGCGCCGCAATCGCAATGGCGGTTATCCCCAGCGTCACCAATCTATGCTTTGTTATCATTCTTTGTGTTCCTCCTATCTTTTGATTCCATATAAAATCATGGCCAGACATTTGTTCATATATTCTTGAAATGAATAATCCTTATTCACTTCATTGATATAATCCAATACGTCTTCTGCCGCACTGTGAAGCATATGCATGAGCAGCGGTTTATCAAACTCTTTAAATTCATGGCTTTGTTGAGCTTCATCAAGAAAATGGTCCAGAATGGTCCAGTCCCGTTCATAACATGCCTCTAAATTATTACATATTTCAGGCATTTTTAAGAAGACATCACTCATCTTCCGAACGGAGAAAACTTTAATCAATTTTTCATGCCTGGAACGAACCGCAAAGAAGCCCATAATTTTTTCTTCCGGCGTCATGGACGAATCATGCAACATGGCAACATGCTGTTTGTACACATCATTCATTACCGATATGATTGCCTCCTGCACAATCTCCTGTTTTGATGAAAAATGTTGATATAACGTTCGTTTGCTGATCCGCAGCCGCCGGGCCAAATTGTCCATATGGAACTCTGCCCCATGGAGGTTCAACTCCACCAACGCTTCTGCCAATATTCGTTCCCGCATAGCCTTTACCATTTTGACACATCCCATTGCGTAATTTTATAACACAGTAAACTTGAATTGAAAACTCAGTACCAATGTATAGTGTAATATACACGCTTTCATAAGTCAATACAGAAGCAAGAAAATTTAAATACATCTCTCCTATAATCTTACTATGTAACGATATATTTATTGTTTTCCCGCCATGATCTGCTGCAGTTTCTGAAGCGGCAAGATCTTATACACCAGCGCACCTAACGCAGCCCCGATCATCGTATTCGGTAAAAAGGCAATAACAAAAAAATATAAGGCTACAACTTGAGAATCGAGGACAAATGCCGCTACCGGATAGGCAATCAGACCGCCTAAGATGCCGGTACCGAATACTTCACCGGCTACGGCTCCCCAGATGGACCCGGTCTTTTTATAAACGATACCGGAAAGACAGGCCCCGATCAGGCTGCCGGGATAGGCCAGTATCGTACCGGCTCCCATGGCAATCCGAATGGAGGAAATACAGAATGCTCCGGCCACGGAATACTGCCAGCCTACCAGTACAGACAATAATACATTGATCATATGCTGCAACGGAAATACCCGGGCCCCTCCGAAAGGAAAGGACACAAAGGGTGCTAACAACACACCAATGGCAATAAAGCTGGCCGTAACAGTCATTTTCTTTAAATTTGCAGAATCATTATTCATACGATACAAGCCCTTTCTTTATATGTGAATTTTCATGATGACCTTGCGGATAGGCCGCCCTACTCCATCGGGAGCACAGAGGCAGCGATGACCGTCGGCGGGCGTAAAAATAGCAAAGGTTCCCGGTGTCATCCTGATGCAGCTGTCATGGCGGCTATCCGGATCATAAAACCAGGCATCATTGGCAGCATGAGAATCATCAACTACGTCACCAGCATTGCACAGCGGCTGCCAGCCAATGACTTCATCGCCGGTAATGACATATTGGATATCAATATATTGGCGATGGGCTTCCATTTTTCCTGTTTCTGCCGGATGGGTCATCGTTTCATCGACATTCATATAATGCGGGCCTGCCAATTCATGCCGGCCTGTCTTCAGGGACTGCAAATCAAGTGATGCCAGTTTTGCAATCCAGGGGCGCAACGGTTCCGGAATATACGCAGAATCCGTTTTCCACTGATTCAGATTTCCAATATACATAGATTCCTCTCCTAACAAAATTTATTCGTCTTCTTGTTCCCGCTGTTCTACGTTCCTATCGAACAGGGCATCGGCAAACTTCGCCGCATCAAAGGGACGCAGATCGTCAATTCCTTCTCCTACGCCGACCCAGCAGACCGGAACGCCTAACTCGCGTTTGACGGACAAGATGACGCCGCCCTTGGCTGTGCCGTCGAGTTTCGTCAGGACGACGCCCGTAAGCGGTACGACTTCCCCAAAAAGTTTGGCCTGGCTGACGGCATTCTGTCCTGTCGTCGCATCCAGCACCAATAAGGTTTCCTGCGGCGCTCCTTCAATGTTACGGCTGGCAATGCGGGCCATTTTTTTCAATTCTTCCATCAGGTTGGATTTCGTTTGCAGCCGGCCGGCGGTATCCACAAGGAGGATATCGATTCCCTTGGCTTTAGCCGAGGCGGTCGCATCGAAAACAACGGCCGCTGCATCCGCACCTTCCTGATGCTTGACAATCGGCACGTCTGTCCGTTCAGCCCAAATGGTAAGCTGTTCTGATGCCGCCGCCCGGAATGTATCTCCGGCTGCCATCATGACCGATTTCCCCTGTTCTTTGTAATATTTAGCCATCTTTCCGATCGTCGTCGTCTTGCCGACGCCATTGACCCCGACAATAAATATTACTTCCGTCCCTTCCCGTTCCGGCAGGGGTACTTTATTTTCTTCGAGCAATGCCACGATACATTTTTCCAAATACGGAACTACATCGTTTCCTTCTTTGATTTCCTTTGATTTGACACCTTCCCGGATTTTATCGAGAAGATATTCCGTCGTTTCCACACCGATATCACTGGTCAGCATTACCGCTTCCAGATCATCGTACATATCTTCATCGATTTTGGCATAGCCGCGGACAACCGTTTCAATATTCCGAATCATAGATTCTTTAGTCTTTGTCAGGCTGTCTCTTAATCTTGAAAAAAATCCCATCGTTATGTCCCTTCCTTTATTAATTCATCTACTTTAACAGTAAGCAAGCGGGATACGCCCTTTTCTTCCATCGTGACGCCCTGCAGTGTGTTGGCCGCTTCCATGGACTTACGACGATGTGTAATGACGATAAATTGCGTATTGCCGCTATAGTTCTTCAAATAGCGGGCCATTCGTTCTACATTCGCTTCATCCAGGGCTGCATCCACTTCATCGACCAGACAGAACGGCGCCGGATGATAGGCCAAAAAGGCCAATAACAGGGCAATGACCGTCAAGGCCCGTTCCCCGCCGGAAAGAAGCGTCAGCTGCTGTTGTTTTTTACCCGACGGCTGGATGTAAATTTCCACACCCGAAGCCAGGATGTCCTTGGTATCTGTCAAGGTGATCTTAGCACTGCCGCCGCCAAAGAGACGGCTGAATATCTGCTGGAAATGTGCGGCGATTTCTTTGAAGGCCTGGCCGAATTGTTCTGCCATGGCCGCATCGATTTCATCGACGACGCCGACAAGTTTCTGCTTCGATTCTTCCAAATCATCACATTGTTTATGATAAAACTGTTGCTGTTCCGCCGCGGCCGTATATTCTTCCTCCGCATTGGGATTAATCTGTCCTAACGCCGCAATCTTTTCTTTTAACGACGTTACCGTATCATGAAGTTCCCGCAAGGAACCGTCACGCCGGCGTTCCAGGGCTTCCTGTCTCGTCAGCCCCTGCTGCGCCAGCCTTTCTTCATAATGGCTGATTTCACCATGATATTTTTCAATCTGTATATCCGCCGTATTGATGCGCTGGCTCCAATCCTGTTCGCGTTTACGCAGATCCTGTAACGCCGTATCCAGTTCTTTATTGTGACGGAAATTGCTTTCCTTGGTTTGATAAAAATCGGTTTTATCCTGATCTTTACCTGCGACATCCTTTTCCTTGACGGCGATATTACCGTTCAGGGTATCCAATAGCGTCGCCGTTTCCTGTTGCTGATCCAGCAATGCCTGACGGCGCTGTGTCAGACGCTGGGCATCGCCCTGGGATTGATCCTGCCAGTCATCCTGCTGCTGGATCTGTTCTTCCAGATGGCGGACCTGTTCCCCCATCGTAGCCGCAGACACTTCCCGTTCCGTCAGGGTCTGACGGCATGTATCGGCTTCCTTCCGGGCCGCTTCGCGGGCCTGTTCCAATAGTTTTGTATCTTCAGGCTGATTCTGTTCGAGTTGTTCCCAGGCTGCTTCTTTTTCGACCAGGGCTGCCTGGATCCCCGCCCGTAATTGCTGCAATGCCTGAAAATTCCGGTCAAATGTATCCACCTGACCGTTCACGTCTTCCAACATTTTGCGGGCTGCTGTCATCTGCAGTTCAAGCTGCTGCTGACGGAGAGATTCCTGCTGCTGTTGCTGCATCGTCGTCCGGGCATGCTGCTGTGCTTCTTCAGCCTGCCGGCGAAATTCTTTTCCCTGTTGTTCCAGGGCATCCAGCTGCTGACGGTTTGTTTCTTTTTCTTCTTTAAGCTGTTCCAAAAGTGCCCGGCGGCTGATCAGCGAGCCTTCTTTTATCTTCATCGCGCCGCCGCTGAGAGAACCGCCTACATTGAACTGTGTCCCATCGAGGCAGACGATCCGCAGTTGATGCGCGTATTTCCCAGCTACCCGGGAACCGGTATCCATCGTATCGGCAATCAGTGTCCGGCCCAACAAGGATGAAAAGATTCCCTCGTATTTTTTATCATAGCGGATAAGATCACTGGCAAAACCCAGTATACCCGCTTCACCGGCAGCCGTTTCTTCAGTATGGCTGCGGTGCCGGCCGTGAATCGTATCCAACGGCAAGAACGTCGTACGGCCGGCCTTGCGGGATTTCAGATATGAAATAGCTTCCTTGGCCGTCCGTTCCGTATTGGTTACGATATTCCTGGCTGCGGCTCCTAAGGCTATATCCAGTGCCGTCACATACTGCGACGGAATCTGACATAATTCGCCGACGATGCCGCAAATATCCGTCTGCCAGGATGTCTGAGCATCCAGCACCACTTTGGCCGCACGGCCAATCCCTTCATGGTCCTGTTCCATGCTTTCCAGCACGCGTATCCGCTGTTGCAGGGAATCCATCGTACCCCGCAGATGACGATACGTATCTTCAGCCTTAGACACCTTTTCCCGGATACTTTTCAAATCTTCTCTGGCTGTATCCACCGCCTGCTGCACTGCTTCTATTTTTTGTTGTCCGTCTGACAATGATTGTTCCAGTTGCTGTGTTGATGCAGCTGCTTTTTCTGCTTCTTCTTTTTTTGCTGCTAACGCCTGCGATGTTTCATCACATTTGGTGCCATTTTCCTGCAAGCGGCGTCGTAAATCATCCGTATCGCGGCGTAACGTGAACAAATCCTGTTGACGCTGCGACTGGGCAGCAGTCTTTTCTTCCAATTCATCTGCCAGCTGCGTCGCTTTTTCTTCCGCCTGTCCAAATAATTTTTTTGTCAGTACCAGACTTTTTTGTGCTGCCGAAAATTCTATTTGTCTGGCTGACAACTGATTTTGTAAATCCTGTCGCTGCCGGCTGATACCATCATTTTTTTTCGTCAGCCGTTGTTCTTCTTCTTCTACTTCTTTTAAGGACTCTTTGATGCTGACCTGCCGTTGTGCAAAGGCTTCGCTGCGGTTCTTCATGCTGTCCAGTTCGGTATGCGCCTGTCGGGCCGCTTCATCGAGATTACGGAGGGTTGCACCTTCCTGTTCCATGACAGCAATGAGACGTTGATGTTTTTCTTCGGCAGCAGCCAGTTCCTTTGCCGCCGTAATTTGTTCTGTCGCGGCAGTCGCACGGCTATTTTCTGCTTTGGACAACAAGCGTTCGCTATTGCGCAATTCTTGCAATGTCAGCGTACCTTCATACGAAATGCGGTCCCGGTCCAATTGGCGATACTGCTTCAATTTTTCTGCCTGTTGTTCCATCGGTTCCAATCGTTCTTCAAGCATACTCATCAAATCGCCAATGCGTTCCAAATTTCGATCTGTTTCCGCTATCTTGCGCATTCCTTCAGCCTTACGCCCTTTAAAACGGCTGATACCGGCTACTTCTTCAAAGATGATCCGCCGTTCTTCCGGTTTGCTGTTCAGGATACGGTCGACACGATTCTGGCCGATGACCGCCATCGAATCCTGCCCGATGCCCGTATCGGCAAACAGTGTATAGATATCCTTCAGCCGGCAAGACCGTTTGTTGATATAAAATTCACTTTCTCCGGAACGAAAGATGCGCCGCGTCACGACCACTTCCGAAAAATCAATATCCAGGGAATGATCCGTATTGTCAAAATACAACGACACTTCCGCCGCTCCTGCCGGCCGTCTTTTTTCCGTGCCGGCAAAAATAATATCTTCCGATTTTTGTCCCCGCAATTGGCGGACGTTCTGTTCCCCCATCACCCAGCGGACCGCATCAGAAATATTACTTTTCCCACTGCCATTCGGTCCTACAATAGCTGTGATTCCCTTATCAAACGTAAGGGTTGTTTTATCGGCAAAGGACTTAAAGCCCCGTAATTCAATCTTTAATAATTGCATATATCTTCTACTTTCCCACTCGTATGGCATCGAATCCTATGTATTCAGCATGTCATCACTATGTTCACAAATAACTCCGTCTACCCCCATCCAAAAATAACGTATGATATTTATGGAAAAATGGCATAATATATAACCGGGATAAACAAGCCCGGCAGATAATCCGCTACTTTCAGTTTCGTCAGGCCGAGCATATTCAATGAAATAGCCAAAATCATGATGCTGCCTACCGCATTTAGTTCCCGGATCACATCCGGTGTCATCAGCGGCGCAACAACAGCCGACAACAAAAAGAACAGGGCTTCATATACAAAGACGATGATGCCCACCGGCAGTGTCCCCATTCCATAAATCGCACCAAAAATAAATGCTGAAATCCCGTCGAGGACAGATTTGAAATAAAGGAGGCTGGTATCCCCCAGTAATGCTGCCTGAACGGGTCCTAAAATGGCCATGGCCCCGATGACCTGCATCACCGAAAGGGTTACAAAGCCAGTCATGAATTTATCATCTTTCCCGGACCGCATTTTCTGTCGCAGCCAGTCACCCAACTGATGCATATGGTCTTCGATTCCCAATGCGGTTCCTACTATGATACCGATACCTGTAGACAGGAGCAAAAGCAGCAAATTTTCTGTCTTCAAGGCTCCTTGTATCGCCATCACGGCTACACACAACGCTATCCCTCCAAACAGGGACTGGGTCAATTTTTCCGGTATCCCCTTTTTTAAAAGGATCCCCAATAACGCCCCTAGCGAAGTGGCCAATCCATTGATCAATATTGCAATCAATCCTATTCCTCCCAGTATATCCTGCGACATAATCAGTACCTTATATATACTTATTTATTATACCAAATTCCATCCTGATAGAAAAGAAAAGAATTGCTATCGGTAAAAAACCACGGGATTTATCAAAATTTATGACGATTTAATGCCGGATTCTAAAAAATTATCTTCAAAGGGTTGACTTGATGGCCGCGAATGATTATATTAGAATTTAGGATAAGAGGCTCCAAAAATCTTAAAGAAAACGGAGAAATGGAATGCTGCAAGTTTATAAACACAATAACGGACACCTGGAAAATAATATTTCCCTGGCTTCCGCCGAAAAAGGCTCATGGATTAATGTCGTCAATCCGGATGCAGAAGACATGCAACTCGTTTCCATGGTAACAGAAATCCCGACAGATGTATTAAAGACCGCCCTGGATACAGAAGAACGTTCCCACGTGGAATTAGAAGATAATTATATATTTGTCGTCATCAACATCCCTATCATCTTGGAAACAGATAGTTATGATACATTACCGCTGGGTATTTTCATCACCCCGGATTTTATCATTACCATTTGTATACAAGATACAGAAGTAATGCGTAATTTTACTAAAAACAAGTATCCTTTATTCTATACATTTAAAAAGACACGTTTTTTATTTCAGATTTTATATCGTTCCGCTACATTATTTTTAAAATACTTACTGCAAATCAATCGCCGTACTGACGATATCGAAGGCATGCTGCGCCATTCCATGCGTAACAAGGAATTCTTCCTCCTCTTAGAGTTACAGAAATCCCTGACGTATTTCACATCCGCACTGCGAAGCAACGGTATCGTAATGGAACGGCTCATGCGCCTGCGCCGCAGTACGTCCATGCATCACTTGCTAAAAATGTATGAAGAAGACGAAGATCTGTTGGAAGACGTCATCATCGAAAACAAACAGGCTATTGAAATGGTTGAAATGTATTCCAATATCCTGATGAGCATGTCCGATACCTTTGCCTCCATCATCTCTAATAATTTGAATATCGTCATGAAATTCTTGGCATCTATCACCATACTGCTCGCCGTGCCTACCATCATCTTCAGCTTGTGGGGCGTCAATGTCCCCGTACCTTTCGCGGAGGATCCTATGGGGTTCGCCTATGTCATCATTCTGGCGGTTTTCTTCACGCTCATGGCCATCTTCATGCTATGGCGAAGAGATTTGTTCTGACAAAAAATAAATACACAGACAGCATTTACCTGCCATCCTATGAATGGCAGATTTTTTATGCCCGTCAGCTACTCAATCGGAATCTTGTGCTGTCACCATACTCTTAATGGGTTCAAAACTTCTCCGATGAATGGGACAGGGCCCATATTCCTGAATCGCTTCCGCATGCCGCTGCGTCAGATACCCCTTATGGATAGCAAATCCATACTGGGGGTATTGTTCATCATATTTCAGCATCAGCCGGTCCCGGGTCACCTTGGCAATAATGGAGGCCGCCGCAATAGACGCGCTCTTGGCATCTCCATGGATGATGGATTGATGGGGCATTGGCAGGTGTTCCAAAGGCATGGCATCGACAAGGACGGCTTCCGCCGGAACATGCAGCCCGGTCACCGTATCATACATCCCTTTCATGGTAGCATGATAAATATCCAGCGCATCGATTTCTTTTTCGCTCTTAGAAACACAACAAACCGCCACTGCTTCGTTCATGATCTTATCATATAAGATTTCTCTTTTTTTAGGCGCTACTTTTTTACTGTCATTGAGGCCGGGACATTCCCAATAGGGCGGCAAGATGACCGCCGCAATCATGACCGGACCGGCAACAGGGCCGCGTCCAGCTTCATCAATGCCGGCAACATGATATATGCCCTGGTTGTAATACATCGTTTCAATGGCATACATGTGCAGGAGCCGTTCCCGTTCCTGTTCTTCCTTCAGCGTATGTTTCCAATAGCTTTCGCCTAATTTGACAACGGATACACGGGAATCCTGTTTCATCGCCTGCAACAATGCCGCCGTATCTGCCGTACCGCTTTGCAGCATGGCTTTGATATCCGCTACTTTGCAATGGTAAATATCCATTACTTTCTCCTGCTTTCCGTAAATTCATCAACCCGGTCCAACGAAATGGCCCCTATTTTCCCTTCCCGATAATCTTTCAGGATCATTTTGTATGTTTTTTCGAAATCGACCTGGTTCCCCGCGACAAGGCATCCCCGTTTCCGACCAATCGTTTCAATCACTTCCAACGGCGTGTCATTCCATTCGTCAAGTTTGAAGCGTGCTTTGAGTTCATCGGGATAGTGTTTTTCTAATTCATCGATCAATTGTATCAGGACCGTTTCCATATCGAATGCCGTATCGGAAATCGCCCCCGTCGCCGCCAGACGGTATGCGCTTACCTGATTTTCCAGTTTAGGCCATAAAACGCCCGGTGTGTCCAGCAAATCAAGCTGTCCGCCCAGGTGCACCCACTGCTTGCCCTTGGTTTCTCCCGGCTTATCGGCTGTTTTGGCCGCATTCCGGCGCGATAATTTATTAATGAGCGTCGATTTTCCTACGTTGGGAATCCCCAATATCATCGTCCGGACGGAGCGGGTCTTCAACCCTCTGGCCTTCCACCGTTCCAATTTCGGAGCAGCCAGCGAGCGTACGATGGAAATGAGTTGTTTTACCCCTTTATTATCTTTGCTGTTCAACGCCAGCACATGGCGTCCCTGCGACTTATAGTACTGAACCCATTCCTGAAGGGCAACAGGGTCCGCCAGATCAGCTTTATTCAACACGATGATAGACGGTTTTTGACCGACGAGTTTGTCAATCATCGGATTGGTACTGCTCATGGGAATACGGGCATCCACCAGTTCGATGACGACATCGATAATTTTCAAATTTGTTTCTATTAATTTTCTGGCTTTTGCCATATGACCGGGAAACCAGTTTATGATCATACTAAGAACCTCTTTTCTTTTCATTTATACAACATGTACTTATTTTAAAAGATTCGCGGGCCCTAGTCAATGATACCGAATGATAAAAGGCATGTCCGAAGACATGCCTTTTGCATAATTATGTAATTATATTATCCTTTACGGCTTGCTGTAAGGTCCTGGATATGAGAAACTACTTCATCAATAGATTTGGCACCGAGATCCCCTTTGACACGATCACGGATGGATAACGTATTATTTTCCATTTCTTTATCGCCAATAACACCCATATATGGAACTTTTTCCATTTGTGCTTTGCGAATCTTATAGCCAATCTTTTCATTGCTTTCATCTACTTCAACACGAATGCCCTGCTTCTTCAATTTCAACCGTAATTCTTTAGCAAAGGCAAGATGTTTTTCAGAAATCGGCAACAATTTCAATTGTACCGGTGCCAGCCATACCGGGAATGCGCCGGCATAGTTTTCAATCAGGATGCCGAGGAACCGTTCCACACTGCCGAAGCAGGTACGATGAACCATGACCGGACGATGTTTCTGTCCGTCTTCACCGATATAGGTCATATCAAAGCGTTCCGGCATCAGCATATCCAACTGAATCGTACCACACTGCCAGGTACGTCCAATAGAGTCTTTAACATGGAAATCCAGTTTCGGACCGTAGAACGCGCCGTCGCCTTCATTGACTACATACGGGATACCCCGTTCTTCTACGACTTCGCGCAAGGTCTTGGTAGCCAGATCCCAAATTTCATCAGAACCCATGGAATCTGCCGGGCGGGTAGACAATTCAACATGGTATTCGAGGCCGAATACTTTATACGCTTTATCAAACAAATTGATAACGCCGGTAATTTCTTCCTTCATCTGACTGGGAAGCATGAAAATATGCGCATCATCCTGCGTAAAGCAACGGACACGGAACAAGCCGTGCAGCGCACCGTGAAGTTCATGACGATGGACAAGACCCAGTTCAGCCATACGCATCGGGAAGTCACGATAACTATGTACATTGCTCTTGTAGACGAGGATGCCGCCAGGGCAGTTCATCGGTTTGATAGCATACGGTTCATTATCGATGGTAGTGAAATACATGTTGTCACGATAGTGATCCCAATGTCCGGATTGTTCCCAGAGGTGACGGCTCAAAATGGTCGGTGTGCTGATTTCATCATATTCCGCTTCGTCATGCAATTCATACCAGAATTTTAATAACGTCTTACGCAAAATCATTCCCTTGGGATGGAAGAACGGGAAGCCCGGGCCTTCTTCATGGAAACTGAATAAATCCAACTGTTTCCCTAATTTACGATGATCCCGCTTTTCAGCTTCTTCCATCATATGGATGTATGCATCAAGATCTGCTTTCTTTTCAAACGCAGTACCATAAATACGCTGCAGCATCTTATTGTGTTCATCACCGCGCCAATATGCACCGGCAACAGTCATCAGTTTAAATGCCTTTACACGCCCTGTAGAAGCCACGTGAGGGCCGGCACACAAGTCAACGAAGTCTCCCTGACGGTACAAGGAAATTTGAACATCTGCCGGCAAATCCTGGATCAATTCGACTTTATAATCCTGACCTGCTTTTTTGAACATTTCAATTGCATCTTCCCGGGATACCAGTTCCTTTGTCAGGGGAATATTTTCTTTGACGATTTTGGCCATTTCAGCTTCAATAGCAACAAAATCTTCCTGGGTAAACCGATGTTCCGTATCCATATCATAATAGAAGCCGTTTTCAATGGATGGACCGATAGCAAATTTTACACCCTTATATAAATGCTGAATGGCCTGAGCCATGATATGTGATGCTGTATGGCGAAGAGTATCCTTCCCTTCCTGTGTATCAGCAGTCAGGAAATCAACGGTTGATCCATCGACAATCGTTTCACGCAAATCGGTTACTTCCCCATTTACCTTTGCTACCAATACTTTTTTAGCCAGGCTGTTACTCAGCTGTTTGACTGCTTCAGCAAGAGATATGCCGTCGGCAAACTGTTTCTTACTGCCATCTTTCAAT
>JALCDF010000021.1 GCA_022641375.1 Megasphaera sp.
CATATTTTTGATGATTTTCTTTTTTTATATTTATTTTACAACTGCCTGTTTCCTATATGAATATATACCTTTATCATAGTCCTTGCAAATATAACGTTTAACTCAATATTTCCTTTATTTTTTTCAAGATTTCCGGATTGACAGAACCTGAAAATGATGATAGACTAGCGTCAACAACTTGATAATGTGCGATGAAGAGAAGAGTACACGAACAGGATTGACCCAGAGAATTCTCGTATGGTGAAAGAGAATACATGATAGTTCGTGGAAGATGGACTCGGAGCAGACAGGCTGAATAATTAAGCCGTCCGGATGCACCCGTTACCGTGCCAGGGTATTGATGGCTTCATATGCCTGCGTACCTGCAGAGGCTCAGACCGGAAGGTCTAAGTAAAATTGGGTGGTATCACGGTGCTTCCGTCCCTTACAGAGGGGATGGAGGTTTTTTTTATTATATTGCCGTTTTTTCAAGCTGACATATACTTTTTAACGATACAGGAGGAATTACACCATGAGCGACAACACAACTTACAAATTTGAAACACTACAGCAGCATGCCGGCCAGGTACCGGATCCGGTAACAGGCGCCCGCGCTGTCCCTATCTATCAGACGACATCCTACGTATTCAAGGATACCCAGCAGGGCGAAGACCGCTTTGCCCTCCGTGAACCGGGCTATATATACAGCCGTTTGACAAATCCGACACAGGATGTCTTTGAAAAACGGATTGCCGCTCTCGAAGGCGGTACTGCCGGCCTGGCTACGGCTTCCGGCTCGGCTGCGATTGCCTACTGTATCATCAACCTCGCCGGCAATGGCGATGAAATCATCGCCGCACCCACGCTGTACGGCGGCACGATTGAATTATTCACGGAAACATTCAAACAATTCGGCATCAAGACGAATTTTGCCGACCCCAACGATCCCGGCGATTTCGAACGGCAGATCAACGACAAGACCAAGGCCATCTATCTGGAAAGCTTAGGCAATCCGGCTGTCAATATCCCTGATTTTGAAGCTATCGCCGCTATCGCCCATAAGAACGGCTTGCCGGTCATCGTCGATAACACCTTTGCTACACCGTATTTGTTCCGCCCGCTGGAACATGGCGCCGACGTCGTCGTCCATTCCGCAACAAAATTCATCGGCGGCCATGGTACAACCTTAGGCGGCATCATCGTCGAAGACGGAAAGTTCGACTGGGCCGGCTCGGGACGTTTCCCCGAAATCGCTTCCCCGGATCCATCCTATAACGGCATCAACTTCGCAAAGGATGTACCCGGAGCCGGCTTTGTCACCCGCATCCGCGCTAAATCTCTCCGCGACCTGGGCGCCTGCATCAGCCCGTTCAATGCCTGGCTGCTCCTCCAAGGAACAGAAACACTGTCCCTGCGTATCGAACGCCACGTTGCCAATGCCGAAAAAATCGCCGCCTTCTTAGAAAATCATCCGAAGGTATTAAAGGTCAACTACCCGTCCCTGCCGTCTTCTCCCTATTACAAGCTGGCGAAGAAATACTTCCCCAAGGGCGTCGGCTCCATCTTCTCCTTCGAACTGAAAGATGGCTATACGGCAGCCCGCAAATTCATTGACAGCGCCAAGATTTTCTCTGATCTGGCCAATGTTGGCGATTCCAAATCCTTGCTCGTCCATCCGGCATCGACAACGCATCAGCAGCTGAATGAAGAACAACGCAAAGCCTGCGGCATCACCCCGGGGCTGGTGCGTATTTCCATCGGCCTGGAAAATGCCGAAGACCTCCTCGCCGATGTGGAACAAGCACTGCAGCAACTATAAGAAAAGATTTTATCATCCAGTCAAAGGAGTACTGTCATTATGCCAATTAAAATTTCTGACGGATTATCCGCAAAAGAAAAACTTCATGAAGAAGGTATTTTCACTATTGATAAGGGACTGGCCCTGCATCAGGACATTCGTCCCCTGCGAATACTTATCCTCAACCTGATGCCTCTCAAGAAACCGACAGAATTACAACTCCTGCGACTCCTCGGTGATTCACCGTTACAGCTGGAAGTTGATTTCTGCCATACGACGACCCATGAAAGCACCCATACGGATCCCTCCTATTTAGAAGAGAACTATCTTGTTTACGAGGATATAAAAGACAACTATTATGACGGGGTCATCATTACCGGCGCACCCGTAGAAAAGATGAACTATGAAGCTGTCGATTACTGGCCGGAAATGGTCACCTGGCTCGATTGGGCCAGGACGCATGCCTATTCGACGATGTATCTCTGCTGGGGCGCGCAGGCCGCTTTATATCATTATTACGGCATTGAAAAGCGTATCCTGCCGGCTAAGCTGTTCGGTATTTATGAATATCAGCTGACCCAGAAATACCATCCCCTCCTGCGGGGATTCGATGACCGGTATTTCATTCCGCAATCGCGTCACACCGCCATCAACGATATCCAGGTATATAACACGCCGGAATTAGATATCTTGTCTCGCTCCGCGGAAAACGGCATCAATATCATCGGTACGCCAAACCATCGCCGTTTCTTCATCCTCGGCCATTTTGAATATGACCGGCGGACCCTGGAAGGAGAATACCTGCGGGATAAGAAGAAAGGGCTGCCTATCGCGATTCCCGCCCACTATTATCCGGACGATAATGACGGGAACACCCCTTCGTTCACCTGGTGCAGTTATGCCCATCTGTTCTATCACAACTGGTTGAATATGGTATATCAGGAAACACCGTATATCATCGAAAATATTGCCAAAATGGAAACCGCCGAATCATCCTGCGCCCATTGAAGCAACCGCTAATATCGCATCTGCCGAACGACAGGTACTGCCATAGCAGCAAAAGACCAGCCGAAGTAAAAAACTTCGGCTGGTCTTTTTATGTCCAGTCTGAACTATTATTTGGTACCAAAGATACGATCGCCGGCATCACCCAAGCCCGGTACGATATAGCCATGATCGTTTAAATGATCATCCAGCGCAGCTACATAAATACGGACATCGGGATGGTCCTTATTGACCTGTTCTACCCCCTGCGGCGCTGCCACCAGATTCATCAATTTGATGTTCTTGATGCCTTTGTCCTTCAACAGCTGGATAGCTGCCGAAGCACTGCCGCCGGTCGCCAGCATCGGATCTACGATGATAAAATCACGATCTTCCACATCCGGTAACTTACAATAATATTCTACCGGCTTCAGCGTCTTCGGGTCGCGATACAACCCGATATGGCCTACCTTTGCTGTTGGGATCAAATCCAGCATCCCCTGGACCATTCCCAGCCCGGCCCGCAACACCGGCACGATGACCAGTTTTTTGCCGCTGATCTGCTTGCCTGTCATCTTAGCAACAGGCGTTTCGATGTCTACGTCTTCCAACGGTAAATCACGCGTGATTTCATATCCCATCAGCATCGTGATTTCTTCCAATAATGTTCGAAAATCTTTCGATCCCGTTTCTTTTTTCCGCATAAGCGTAACTTTATGCTGAATAAGCGGATGATCTATAACCTGTACCTGCATAGAGGCTTCACCCTTCCTTTACTGTCTGCTATTTATCCATTTCGGTAATCATGGCGACACGTGCCGCATGACGTCCGCCTTCGAACTTCGTCGTAAGGAAAATGTCCACGATATCTCTGGCAACACCGGGGCCGATGACACGACCGCCCATGGTCAGGATATTGGCATTGTTATGACGGCGGCTGTACGTTGCGCAATAGGTATCGTTGCATACGGCTGCCCGGATGCCATGTACCTTGTTGGCCGCGATGCTGACGCCCAGGCCGGTACCACAAATCAGGATACCCGTATCAAAGGTGCCGTCGGCAACCGCTTCGGCTACTTTTTTGGCAATGACCGGATAATCGCACCGTTCCGGTGTCAGCGTACCATAATCCGTAAATTCGATACCCTTTTCATTGAGATATTCCTTGATGTTTTCCTTCAAATCGAATCCACCATGGTCTGATCCAATTACTAATTTCATTGTATGCCCTCCTCGAAAGACCTTAGATTATTTTCTATATCATTATACGCTCTTCCCGTATGGATGAACAGCGATTTTTATAGAAATCATACCGCTATATTATGATAATATCGCCACCGGAAGCTTTTTTCATGCGGTTCATGATTGCCATGCCCAGGCCATCACTGTCCGTGCCTTCCGCCAGGATATGATCCACTGTATGCGTATCGAAGAACAACAGCCCCGTATACAGCTGATTGGCCAGTGCTGTCTTATCACCATGGCGGCCCCAGATATACATGTTTTCCTGCGGAAAATGAGCCGCTACTTCTTCACTGACCAGGAAGCCGACGACCTGTCCCTCCGCCTTAAACTGTTTATATAACGTACTGATTTTGGCCGTAACCGCTTCTACCGGACCAACGACGGACGTCATCGGTGCGGACGGCGCGTAATGGCGGTATTTCATGCCCGGCGCTTTAGGTACGCCCTTTCCTGTCACCAGGCTGGTATCCACGCAGACATGGCCGACGACCTGCCGCAGCATATCGATGGTCACGCCGCCGGGACGAAGGATGGTCACCGTATCATCGGCATTGCATTCGACAATGGTCGATTCGACACCGATTTTGCAGGGACCGCCGTCGATGATCATATCAACACGACCGTCCATATCATGGGCTACTTCCGCCGCCGTCGTCGGGCTGGGCCGGCCCGATAAATTGGCACTGGGCCCGGCTACCGGCACGCCGGCACACCGTAAAAAGGCCCGGCACACGTCATGAGCCGGACACCGCAGTGCTACTGTATCAAGTCCGCCCGTTGCCGCATCGGGAACGTTGGCCTTGCGGGGAAATATGATGGTCAACGGGCCCGGCCAGAACGCATCCAACAACTTCTGCGCCGTCGGCGTAATCACCGCAGCAACCTCTTTGACCGATTCTTTCCCCGGTACTGTCAGGATCAGCGGATTATCACTGGGACGCCCTTTAGCCGTATAAATACTGCGGCAGGCGTCGGCATCCAACCCGTTGGCCCCGATACCATAGACGGTTTCTGTCGGAAAAACGACCAGTCCGCCGTTGCGAATGATACGGCCCGCTTCTTCTAACGCGGCCGCATCCTTTTCTATATCCGTAATGGAAATAATCTTCGTATGTTTCATCTATATTACTCTTTTCGTGTAAATACGAGAACCCGGTCAATACCGCCGTAATCTTTCACGGTCTTATCGTACTGATAGGCCTTTTCCTGCGTAAAGATAGCAATGACATCGTCTGCCTGTCCGGCACCGATTTCAACAGCACAACGGCCGCCGGTTTTTACGTAAGCCGGACTTGCCGCAGCGAGGCGGCGATACACTTCGAGGCCGTCGGTGCCTCCATATAAGGCTCCCTGCGGATCATACCGCACTTCCGGCTGCAATTGCTGCATATCCGACTGCGTCAGGTATGGCGGATTGGATATGAGCCAGTCAAACGTCTGCGCCGGTACCTTCGTAAATAAATCGCTTTCGATCCAATTCATGCGGTCTGCCAGCTGCAGGCGATTACTATTTTCTTCGGCAACAGCCAGTGCTTTCGGCGAAATATCGACGCCGGTCCCTACGGCTCCGGGTAAAAAATGGAGCAGGCTCAATATGATGGCACCGCTGCCGGTACCGATATCGATGATGGCCGGCGCACTATCCTTTGCCGCTTCCAACACGGTTTCTACCAGCATTTCCGTTTCCGGCCGGGGTACCAGTACATCGGTCGTGACCTTGAAGTCCAGGCCCATAAAGGCTTTTTCGCCTAAAATATGGGCAACGGACAACCGTTTCGCCCGTTTTTGGATTAAGTCGCGGTATGCCACCAGCTCCGGCTGGTTCATCGGTTCATCATAATGGGCATATAAATAGATGCGGTCCTTCTGCAAGACATGCGCCAAAAGGATTTCCGCATCCAGACGGGGCGAGTCAATTCCATTGCGGATGAAATATTGCTGCGTCCACTGTAAAATCGTCCCTACCGTCCAAATCTTATTCATTTTCCCCTTCTTCTTTCATCAGTTCGGTCCGGCGTGCTTCGGCCAGGGCCTGGATAAATTCATCAATGTCGCCATTGAGGATGTTTTCCAATTTATATAACGTCAGGTTGATGCGATGATCCGTCACACGCCCCTGGGGGAAGTTATATGTCCGGATACGTTCACTGCGATCCCCCGTTCCGACCTGGCTGCGGCGGGCTTCCGTAACTTCGGCGTCCGCTTTCTGCTGCGCCTGGTCCAGGAGACGGGCTTTCAGGACCCGCAATGCTTTCACACGGTTTTCAAGCTGGGACCGTTCATCCTGGCATTCTACGACCAGGCCGCTGGGTATATGCGTCATCCGCACGGCAGAACTGGTCTTGTTGACATGCTGTCCGCCGGCACCGGATGCACGATAATAATCGACCCGGACATCATCCATGTTCAAATTGATTTCTACATCTTCTGCTTCCGGCAATACCGCTACGGTCGCCGTGGACGTATGGATACGGCCGCCGGCTTCGGTGACCGGTACACGCTGGACGCGGTGGACACCGGATTCATATTTGAGTTTGCCGAACACGCCGTTTCCTTCGACAGAGAATACGACTTCCTTGAAGCCGCCCAATTCAGGTGCATTGGAGCTGATGATACCGGTCTTCCAGCCGGACTGCTTTTCAATATATTTCATATACATGCGGAATAAGTCACCGGCAAATAAGGCGGCTTCGTCACCGCCGGCACCGGCACGGATTTCCATGATGACGTTTTTATCATCCCGCGGGTCTTTCGGCAACATCAGCGTATGGAGCTGGTCTTCCAGTGCCGCCTGCTTCTTGACCAGGACATTCCATTCTTCTTTAGCCATGGCGATGAGGTCATTGTCACTGTCCGGATCATCCATGATTTCCTTATCGCCCTTTGCGTTTTCGGCGACTTCTTTATATTGGCGGAACACATCCACGATAGGTGACAGCGATGCATGTTCTTTCGTAAGTTTCTGCCATTCTTCCTGCCGCGCAATAACAGCCGGGTCGCTGATACGTTGTTCCAAATCCATGAATTTATTTTCTACTGCCTGTACTTTATCAATAAACACCGTATTTCTCTCCTTATTTTGACGCAGGGATCTTTGATTGGCGAATACCCTGATATCGCCTGCTCATGGCCGTACACACCCTCTATGCGGAAGCTATCCTTCTCCTTCCAGAGACTTCGACGGCACTTCCGCCGGAGCGGCTGCTGCCATTTCAGGTTCGGCCGGCTTCGCTTCATTCAACGCCCGGATGGCTACTTCGATCTGATCCCCATGCGGTTCGCGGGTCGTCAGATACTGGAGCCACAACCCCGGCTTGAACATGCTCTGCAATACCGGATTGGTCGTGCGCCCTGCCAGGCGGATCAATTCATAGCTGATACCGGCGACGACCGGCATGAGCAGTATTCTGGATACGATACGTTCCGCCAGATTCGGCCAGCCTAAGAAAGCAAAGACAAAGATGGATACGACCATGACGATGAGCAGGAAATTCGTGCCGCAGCGCGGATGAAGACGGCTGTGTTTTTTCACGTTTTCCACCGTGAGCTCTTCTCCTGATTCGTAGGTCCATATTGTCTTGTGTTCCGCCCCATGATATTCAAAGACGCGGCGGATATCACTGGTAAGGGAAATACCCCATATATATAATAGAAATATAACGAGCCGCAGGATTCCTTCAACTATATTGAGGCGTACGGCATCGTCAGCTACGCCGGGAATGAACTTCGCCCCGTACGTCGGAATTGCCAGAAAAAAAACAACGGCCAATACAACGGAAACAAACATGGTCAAGGCCATTTCACGGCTTGATATCTGTTCGTCTTCTTCTCCGGAAGCCTGCGCTGAATAGGACAAGCTTTTCATGCCATATACAAGGGATTCACCTAAAGCCACAGTTCCTCTTAAAAATGGTTTTTTTAATATGGGATACTTTTCGTTCAGCGAATGTACCGGATCTTTTTTGACGGTAATTTCACCTGACGGAGTCCGCACTGCTGTAGCAATATATTCGGGTCCCCGCATCATGACCCCTTCGATAACAGCTTGTCCACCGACATATGTTGTTGGCTTCTTCATCATGATCCCTCCTTTTCTATGCATACAAATAGAGCAGAGCATTTCTGCTCTGCCGCCCATTTGTATTGTTCCTATTTAGCTTTTTTACCATAACGTTTATTGAACTGTTCGATACGGCCACGAGCCTGCTGTGCACGCTGCTGCCCTGTAAAGAACGGATGGCATTTGGAGCAAATTTCAACGCGCAGTTCTTTTTTTGTAGAACCGGTTTCAAATGTATTGCCACAAGCGCATGTTACTACGGCTTTGCCGTATTTCGGATGAATTCCTTCTTTCACCACTCACACCTCTTTCTTATCAATCATATAGAACCTATGCTAGATCATTTTATCACACCGGTTAGGAAAATGCAAGGTAAATTTTATAATTGACCCAGTCCCGGCTCTTATCGGCCGTCTGGCCACAGCAGGACAAGGTGTCCCTCCGTCCGCGTTTTCTTCAGGTCGATGACGCGCTGATTGGAAGAACCGCGAAAATACAGCCCGGGATCTTTCAAGGCATCCACGAAAGGGCCGTCAACGAGGACATCGCATTCATCCAGTAATTTCTTTTTTTGCTGATCCTGAAGGATTTCTTCGTAAGAATATCCCGAATAGACCCAGATATCTTTTTCGGGGACTGCCCGGCGGATTTTTTTTGCCAACGCTGTCAGTCCTTCTGTGTTCTGCATCGGTTCGCCGCCCAAAAAGGTGACTCCGCTGTTCGTCGGGGCTTGTACATAAGAAATCACTGTAGCGGTTTCCGCGTCCGTCCATGTTTTGCCGCCGTGAAAATCCTGATATTCCGGGTTAAAACAATTCGGGCAGTGGCGGTCACACCCCGTAACAAAAACGGTCGCTCGGATTCCCGTACCATTCGCTATATCAAATTGTCTGATTTGTCCGTAATTCATTTCTGTCTCCTCTTACAGGTCCTGACAGGCTGATTCCCGCCAGACCGGATTATATATGCATGACACGGGCTTTGATTTCCTTGGTCCGCCCTTCATTCCAGAAGTTTTCGCCCAGATATCCACAGGTACGGCGGATAACAGTCAGTTTCTTGCGGTCCTTGTTATGGCAGCGCGGGCATTCCCATTCGTTGTCATCATTCAGGATGATTTCGCCGTCAAAGCCGCATTCATGGCAATAATCGAGTTTCGTATTGAATTCAGCATAGGTAATATGATCGTATATATATTGGACCATCGTCAGGACAGCCGGGATATTATGGGTCATATTCGGTATTTCTACATAGCTGATACAGCCGCCCGTCGATTTATCTTCAAATTCCGCTTCGAATTTAAATTTATCGAATACATTGATGGGTTCGCGGACATCGACATGATAGCTGTTGGTATAGTAGCCCTTATCGGTCACGTCTTTGATGTCACCGAAACGGCTTTCATCGATTTTGGCAAACAAATTCGTCAGATTTTCAGCCGGCGTGCCATATAAGGCGAAACCGATATTCGTTTCTTCACGCCACTTTTTGATATGGGCATTCAAATCATCCATGATGCGGATCGCAAATTTCCTGCCTGCCGGTGCCGTATGGGAACAATGCTTGGTCAGGACGGTCGCTTCATAGATCCCGATATATCCCAATGACAACGTCGCATAGCCGCCGTACATGAATTTTTCGATCGTTTCACCCGGCTTCAGACGAGCGATGGCACCGTACTGCCAATGGATAGGCGATACATCGGATGTAATCCGTTTCAACAGATCCACGCGCAGGAGCAATGCTTTCTTGCACAATTCCAGCCGCTTGTCGAGGATCTGGAAGAATTTTTCTTCATCGCCATCGGCCAGGATGCCTATCTGCGGCAGGTTGATGGATACGACGCCCATATTGAACCGGCCGTCAAACTTATATTCCCCATTTTCATCTTTCCAGGGACTCAGGAAGGAACGGCATCCCATGGGGCTGAATACATTGCCGGCATAGGAGGCGCGCATTTTTTTAGCCGAAATATAGTCCGGGTACATCCGTTTGGCCGTGCATTCCGCTGCCAGTTTGGTCAGGTAGAAGTACGGGCTGCCTTCGCGGACATTGTGTTCATCCAACACATAAATCAGTTTCGGGAAAGCCGGCGTAACATATACATTGGCATCATTCTTGATGCCCTGGATGCGCTGGCGCAGCAGTTCTTCATCGATCAGGGCCGCTTCTTTGGCATAGGCATAATCCGGCTTAAAATACATGAACAGGGTCACGAACGGGGCCTGTCCGTTGGTCGTCATGAGGGTATTGATCTGATACTGGATGGTCTGGATGCCATCCTTGATTTCCTTTTTGGTACGTTTCCAGGCGATTTCTTCGGCTTTTTCCATATCCGGTTCCATGCCGTAGATATCTTTCTGTTCTTCGACGACGCCTTTCATATACTTATCGAAGGATTTGCGGACGTAAGGCGCCAGGATACGGTCAATGCCATTGATGGACTGACCGCCGTACTGGCCGCTGGCTACCTGGGCAATGATCTGCGTCGTTACCGTACAGGCTACCTGGAAGGATTTCGGCGTATCTATTTTCTTGCCGTTGATGACCGTTCCATGGGCCAGCATATCTTCCAGATTGATGAGACAGCAGTTGAACATGGGCTGAATAATGTAATCCATGTCATGGAAATGGATGGCACCGCTGTCATGGGCCTGGACGATGTCGGCAGGAATCAGTTTGCGGCGGGCAATATCCTTGGATATTTCGCCGGCGATCAAGTCCCGCTGTGTCGATACGACATGGCCGTTCTTATTTGAATTTTCATCGAGTACATCGACGTTGGTGCAATTGAGCAGGCCGAGCACATCGTCATCGGTCGTATTCGTCTGGCGCTTAAAAGCCTGTACCGTTTTATAATTTTCATACGCCCGGGCCGTCGCCGGGTTGTTATATTTCAATAAATGATAGTATACCTGGTCTTCGATACCATAAATCGTGATATCTTTATCCATAGACTTAGCATAATCTTCGATTTCCCCGGCAATCCGTGCTGCCTGTCCGTCTTCATAAATGCCGCTGCTGCTGTTCATCGCTTTTTCAATAGCGACGGTAATCTTCGTCCGGTCAAAAGGCACTTTTTGGCCATTGCGTTTGATAACTTCTAACATATTCATACCTCCACGCCATGATAATTCTTATAGGTGATTCATCGGACCACCGGCTGATATTTAATGGGGCGTTTTGCTGCTCGCGGTCTAATAATACTATATATAGTAGTTCATGTCAAACCATACATACATCATCATGTTTTCCACAGGTTGTGTCGAAGTATTATCAAAAACTCCCGCAGACGTGAAAGAAGCAACAGTTCGGGAACTATTGCTTCTGTGCATAACTTTTTTTAATTTATTTTTGCCTATCTTTATGATATATCCAGCAGGTCACGAATAACCACACCGGCCAGGATCAGTCCGGCTGCCGACGGCACAAACGAAATACTGCCCGGGCTGGGATGATTTTCCGGCTCCGTCAGCCTCGGCCGGCAGGGATTTTCTTTGGAATATACCACTTTGATATGCCGGATATTCCTCTTCTTCAGTTCCCGGCGCATCACTTTGGCCAATGGGTCTACGGACGTCTTTTCGATATCCGCTACCTCAAAGAGTTCCGGATGCAGCTTGTTGCCGGCCCCCATTGCGGAAACGACGGGAATGCCTTCATGATAGGCTTCTTCAATGATCGCCAGCTTCGCCTGGACCGTATCAATGGCATCGATGACATAATCCGCCCCGGAACGGGCGATGAACCCGTCCTGTTCCTCTGGCAAATAGAATATCTGATACGTATCCACCTGTGCCGCCGGATTGATGGATACGATACGTTCCTTCATGACCTCTGTTTTGGGGCGGCCGATGGTATCCACGACAGCTCCCAGCTGGCGGTTCAGATTGGACGGATCGAATACATCGGCATCGACGAGGATGATATGGCCGATGCCGGCACGGGCAATGGCTTCCACCGCAAAGGAACCGACGCCGCCGACACCGAATATCAGCACCGTCTTAGCCGCCAGGGTATCTACGCCCGCCTGGCCGATGAGGCGCGCCGTCCGTTGGGTATACGCATTATCCATGATCAGCGTTCCGGAACGACTTCGAGCCAATACCCATCGGGATCGGTAATGAAGTAGATGCCCATTGCCGGGTTCTCAAAGACAACACAACCCATTTTCTTGTGTTTTGCCAGTGCCGCATCCATATCGGCAACAGAAAAGGCTGTATGGAATTCATTCTCACCCAGATTATACGGCATCTTGCGGTCTTTCAGCCACGTCAGTTCCAGTTCGAAATCGGATTGGTCATTGCCGACATAGACAATGGTGAAATCCGGTTTGCTGATACGGTGCTGTTCTGTCAGACCCAGGGCTTCCTTATAAAAATCCAGGCTGCGCTGCAAGTCCAGGACGTTGAAATTAGTATGTCTGAATTTAAATTTCATCATAGATTCCTCCCTGTCCGGTACGACCGGATTCTCTCCTACGCTTCTTCCTGCCAGCCTTTGGATACGTCGACCCATTCGACAGCATGAGAATATTTCTGCAATTCCGGCAATGTCAGTTCAATCGCGCTGTTGCCAGTGCCACAGGCCGGAAATACCGTTTCGAACCGTTTCAACGATTCGTCCAGATAGACGACGACGCCTTCATTGATGGCAAACGGGCAGACGCCGCCGACGGGATGTCCAATCAGCCGTTCTACGTCATCGTGTTTGATCATCGATGGTTTCTGATGGAACCGTTCTTTGAATTTATGGTTATCCACGCGGGCATCGCCGGCAAAGATAATCATGATTGGCTGCCCTTCCTTCAATAAAAAGGACATCGATTTGGCGATACGCCGGCCTTCCGTATGCAGTGCTGCCGCCGCAGCTTCCACTGTAGCGCTGGAATGATCCAATTCCATGACCCGGTCTTCCATACCCCATTGGGCAAAATACTTGCGAACTTTCTCTATAGACATATTCCTACCCCCTGTAATAAATTGATATTTCCAACTATATTGTATCTATTATAGCCGTTTTCGCCGAATCGTTCAAACTAAAACCTAAAGCAGTTCGAAAGCAGCCGTACTGCCCCGGTCCGTCTTGGTAACAGCCAGCCGTGTATCTATCCGTTCTTTCAATTCCGGTACATGGGAAATGATGCCGACCAGACGACCGCCCTGCTGCAGCGTCAGCAGCGATTTCAAGGCATAATCCAGCGTTTCCCCGTCCAGCGTCCCAAACCCTTCATCGATGAAGATCGTATCCAGGTGTATGCCGCCGGAATAAGCCTGGACGACATCCGCCAGACCCAGTGCCAGCGATAAGGAGGCCAGGAAGGTCTCGCCTCCCGAAAGGGTATTGGCCGGCCGCGGATAGCCCGTATAATTATCGAATACTTCGATATCCAGTCCCACCTGTTTCACCCGTTTGTCTTCCCAGTGATGGGAACGCTGCAATACATAGCGGTGGCGGCTCATTTCTTCCAACCGCAGATTCGCGGCCGTCAGTACTTCATCCAGCAAGGCCCCCAATACATAGCGTTCGAAATTAATGCCTGTATATTTGCCGCTGACGAGGTCGTACACGGAACCGATTGTCTTATATCGTTCCGATAAGTCCGCCTGTTCGTTACGCCAGTCTGTAATCCGTCCGGCCGTTTCCTGCAGCTGCCGGACCTGATTATCCAGACGGGCCGTTTCTTCTGCCAGCGCGTCGCAGCGGCTGTTATATTCCGCTAATTGTTTCCGGTACTTTTCCATATCCGGCTTGGGCTGTGTCCCGACAGCGGCTTCTTCCTGGCTGATCTGTCCCCGGAGCTGCTGCACGTCCTGTGTATACGCATCGATCTGCTTTTGCAGTTCCGCCAGCTGCGGAACCGACGCCTGCATCGCACGGCATTCGGTCACGGAAGCAAAGCCGGCATCTGCGACCCGTGTCTTCAACGTTTCCATGCTGTCCGTATATTGACGGCGCAGTTCCGCTACCTGCCGGGCCAGTTCCTTCTCCCGGCCGTTCCAGCGGGCGCAGAGACGTTCTGCATCCACTACGGCCTGGGCTGCCTGTTTCATTTTTTCTTCATCGTCCCGGACTGCCTGCTGCAGTGTCTTTATCTTCTGCATGACCGCACCGGAGCGGCGATACGGTTCCGGTACGCTGGCTTCAGCCTGACGTTTAGCTTCGGCAGCCCGGACGAAGGCGATCCTTTTTTCTTCAGCCGTCTTGCGGGCCCGTTTTTCGGCCTGTTCCAGCTGCTGCCCCCGTGCCTGCAGCTCCGTCATCGTTTGTGCCAGTATCTCCATATCCCGGACTTGCTTCTGCAACGCTTTTTCTGCCGTTTCCGCCTGTTGCAGCCGCTGCTGCCACGCAGCACTGGTACCTTCATCAGCATATCGGCCGCGCAGTTCCTCATACTGCCTTTGTTGTTCCGCATATGCGGCTTCTGCCGACTTCATCTGTATCTCGGCCTGCTGACGTTTTTCTTCGCTGGCCCTGGCCTGTATATCATGCTGGTCTACATCGTCCTTGTCCGGCATATCCGTCGTCGCTGCTGCCGGCTGCGGATGGCTGACCGCCCCGCAGACGGGACAGGCTTTCCCGTCCGTAAGATGCGCCGCCAATACAGCCGCCTGCCCCTGGAGGAACAAATGCCGGATAGCTTCATTCTCCATGCGGTCGGTCCGGGCTGTCGCTGCTGCCGTTTTTAATACAGCGGTCGCTGCCGTACACTGTGCTGCCGATTGTTTCAGCGTCAGCGCCAGTGATTCTATCGACAATTCCTGCCGTACCCGTTCTTCGAGGGTCCGGACCTGCGTCCTGGCCTGTTCCCAGGATGCCACGATATAGGCCCGGCCGTCCAGCAGTCTACGGTCCGTATCCACCTGCGCCTTCCAGGTTTCCAGCTGTTTTGCCGCTGTTTCCAGATACGAATCCGCTACCGCCGATTCTGTGGCTGCCGTTTTCTCCATCTTGACGAGGTCATGATATGCCGCAACCTTTTTTTCCATGTCCTCTAGCCGGGCCAGTTCATGGATACGATCGGTTTGCCGGCTTTGCCCGTCTTCCCATGCTGTCTGACTCTTTTTAGCTGCTGCCAGTTTCCCCACAGCAGCTGCCGCTTCGTCAGCTGCCTGGGCTGCCTTTTTCCCGATAGTCGTTCCCCGGGCCTGGATATCTTCGATATACCGGCAGGGTTCCGCCAAAATCTGGGCCCGCCGCAGCATATCCACCCGTTCCCGCTGCCGGTCCATCGCTTCTTTCTGTCCGCCCAGCTTTATGTTGCGGATACGACACTGTTCCAGCGACTGCCAGTGACTGGCCAGTGCCTGCGCCTGCTGGACTTCTTTTTGGCAGGTATCCCGCTGTTGTACTGCCTGTCCGGCCTTTGCGGCCGTCTCCTTACGGCTCTCGGTGACCTGCTTCAATGCCGCCGCCAGCGCCTCTTCATTTTCCATCTGTACGGCCTGCAGGCTCAGGGATATGCGGTCCTGTATGGTGCTGTAGGATTCGGCGACAGCATCATGCCGGGTCTTGGCCAGAGCCTGTAAATCCGCATACCGCTGGGTATGGAAGAGTGTCTGCATGATCTGCTGGCGCTCACTGGAATTCGCCAACAGGAGTTTGCGAAAATCCCCCTGTGGCAGCAGCACGACCTGACGGAACTGCTCTGATTTGAATCCCAGCAGGCGAATGATTTCTTCATTTACGTTCTTCGTCGCCAATACCTTGTCGTCTTCCCCATCAGCTCCCACCGCATACAGCGCTGCCGATGAAGACGCGTGCTTCAGCCCGGTGCCGCGTTTTTTGGCAATATATTGCTCCGGCATCCGTTCAATCCGGTACTGCTTCTGCCCAATGGCAAATAAAAAATGCACGTACGTCGGTTCCTCCGGCGAGGCATACTCGCTGCGCATATGGCTGCCCGTACGGATATTACCGCTGGTATCGCCATACAACGCATAGCAGATGGCATCCAGGATGGTCGTCTTGCCCGCTCCGGTAGGACCATAAATAAGGAATAACTTCCTGTCGCCGAGGAGACGGAAATCAATGATCTGCCTGGCCGCATAGGGACCGAATGCATTCATTTCCAAATAAACCGGTATCACAATAATCCTTCTCCTTCCTGAGACAGCAATGTTTTCCATAATTCATCGACACAGGCCTGTTCCGCTTCGGTCAGGGACCTGCCTTCCTGCATGGCCGCCGCAAACGAATCGAACAGCTGCCGTTCGGTAATGCGGCGCAAATCGAATTGCTGATCCGTCTTGGCTGCCGACTGCCGATTCGGCGTTTCCAGCGCCATGGCCCGGCAGTATTTACGGCGCAGCTTAGCCATGCCATCCAGGATGGGTTCCCGGTCCTGCAGCCGGACCAAGACATAATCATCCGGCCGATCATCTGCGGCATTCATGATATTTTCAAAAAAGCCGTCTATGACCCGTACATCGTGGAGCGGTGCAAAGGGTATCTGTTGGGAAACGGCTGTTCCGTTCCCATCGATATCCACGATGACGGCCCCCTTTTTCTGGTGCGCTTCACCAAAAGAGTATTTGAGCAGGCTGCCGGCATACCGCGTCGTATCACGGCTTACCTTCTGCGGCCCGTGCAGGTGCCCCAGCGCCGTATACGTAAAGTCATCAAACAGCGACGCCGCTACGACATCGCTGCCGCCAATAGACAACGGCCGCTCTGAATCACTGGCAATACCACCGGCAACAAACGCATGGGCGACGCACACCGTACGGGCACAAGGAGAAACCCGTTCCAGCTGGTATGCCATCAGCCGCTGCAGTGCCTCTTCATGCGTATGGATCGTATCATCATGCAAAAAATGCCGCACCATGGCCGGTTCGGCAAAGGGGAGCAAGACAAACTGCACCGGACCATAGGCATCCGCCAGCCGGACCGGTGCAGATAATTTCTCGAATTCACCGGCAATATACAGGCCCTGCTTCGCCAATAGACTGCTGGCAAAGGATAGGCGAACCTCACTATCGTGATTCCCGCTGATAATGAAAAAAGGGACTCCCAGTTCCGCCGTAATCTTCGTCGCCACTTCATCGAATAACTCTACGGCTGCCGTCGGTGGCAGACTGCGGTCATATACATCTCCCGCCAGGATGACGGCATCGATGTGTTCTTCCCGTATCATCGGCAGGAACTGCTGGAGCAGGACATAGGCCTGTTCCTCCGTCAAATACTCACCATAAAACATTTTTCCCAAATGCCAGTCAGCCGTATGTAATATACGCATAGTTACTCCTTTTTTGTACGCACTTTATCGTTCTCCGGCCGCCCGCAGGACGGCGATTTCATGGGCATAGCCTTGTAAATCATTCGGCGTTTCCAAATAAAACGGCAGATTCCGAAACGCCGGATGCCTGACGATCGCCGTGAATGCCTCCAGACCGATATGGCCTTCGCCGATTTTTTCATGCCGGTCCTTATGGCTGCCCAGCTCATTCTTGCTGTCATTGATATGTATGGCTTGCAGCCGGTCCAATCCTATGATAGAATCAAATCGCTCTACGACATCATCCAGATGGTTCACAATATCATAGCCACCGTCAAAAACATGGCAGGTATCGAGACATACACCTATGGTATCATTATACACGGTTTTATCTATGATAGCGGCGATTTCTTCGAAATTCCGGCCGATTTCCGACCCCTTGCCGGCCATGGTTTCCAGCAGGACTTTTGTTTTCTGTCCCGGAAACATAGCGGTGTTGAGCATATCCGCAATGAGCTCGATTCCCTTTTCCGGCCCTTGTCCGACATGGCTGCCGGGATGAAAATTATAGCGGCAATGATCGACATATTCCAGGCGGCGCAGGTCTTCTGCCATCGCTTCCCGGGCAAACTGGCGTGTCCGGGCCGTTTTCGAGCAGCCGTTCAGCGTATAGGGCGCATGTGCCAAAATAGGCGCAAACTGATGTTCCTTCATGAAAACATTCAGCGCCTGCATATCTTCTACATCTAATTTACGTACGCTGCCGCCGCGGGGATTGCGTGTAAAAAACTGGAATGTATCGGCACCGATGGACAGCGCTTCTTTCCCCATATGCAAAAAGCCTTGCGATACTGATAAATGACATCCTATATGTAACATATTCCACCTCATATTAAAAAAAAGACTGCAATGACCACGAAGGCCATTGCAGTCTTTAAACCAAAAATTACTGTTCTTTTTTCTGGCATTCCGTACATACCCCGGTAAAAGAAATACTGACGGTATTTACTTTAAATCCGGTCTGTTCGGCCGCAAGCTTAGACAACACATCCCTGTCCATATCGACATCGACGACGCGATTACATCGGACACACCGGATATGTGCATGGGGATGGGTATTAAAATCATAGCGGTGCGCATCTTCTTCACACTGCAATACCTGGACTACTCCGATTTTAGCAAAAATTTCCATTGTCTTGTATACAGTTGCCAAACTCATGGAAGGATATCGGGGTTGCAATGTCTTGTAGATATCTTCTGCATTGGGATGATTGGGATTATGATCAATCGTACCGAATACAGCCAGCCGCTGCGGTGTGACTTTATACCCATTTTTTCTCAATACTTCAGCAATATCCATGATAAACCCCCTTTTAATTTGTTAATACATACTTTTCATGCAAAACAGAGATTCAATAGTATTCTCTATTATAGAGTAACAGTTATTAGGAAAAATTGCAATGTTTTAATTAATATATTTTATAATTGACGTATTATTATTTTACAAGCATAATAAGAGAATACAGAAAGGAGTATCTCATGATAGAAAGCTCAACCATTCATGCCATCGCATCCAAAATACAAGTACGTCCTAACCAGGTCCGTGCCGCGTTGGATCTTCTGGAACAGGGAAATACCATTCCCTTTATCGCCCGGTATCGCAAAGAAGCGACCGGAATCCTCGACGAAGTGCAATTGCGGCAGATCAAGGAACAATATGACTACGAACAAGCCCTGGCAGCCCGTAAAGAAACCGTACGGCAATCCATCATCGATCAGGACCAGTGGACAGAGGTGCTGGCTGCCCAATTAGACGCGGCAACACAGCTCCAGGATGTCGAAGACATTTATCTTCCCTATAAACCAAAAAAGAGGACCAAGGCGTCCATGGCCCGCGAAGCAGGCCTGGAACCGCTGGCTGATATATTCTGGAATCAGGATTCCCGGGGACCGGCACCGGAAGAAGCAGCCGCAGCGTATATAACCGAAGACGTTCCTTCTGTAGAAGAAGCCATTCAGGGTGCGGCTAATATCATTGCCGAACGATTATCCGAATCCGCCTCATTCCGTAAATATTTACGAAATGATTTATGGAAAAAAGGAAGAATCACCTGTACCCTGCAATGTGATGAAACAGAAGCACCGACGATGTTGAACTATGCCGATTTCAGCGAACATATCAATCATATCCCGAGTCATCGCATACTGGCCATCAATCGCGGCGAAAATCAAAAAGCCTTGAAGGTCTCCCTGCAGGACGATACAGACGGCCATATTGCCGCCTTAGCCCGCATGGCCCTGCATACCTCGTCGCCATACCGCCAGATTATCTCCGATGCTGCTGCCGACAGCTACAAGCGCCTCATTTTCCCGCAAATGGAACGGGAAATCCGTAACGAGCTGACAGATCAGGCCGAAAAACAAGCCATCACCGTCTTTGCGGAAAATCTCCGCAATCTGTTGCTGCAGCCGCCATTTACCGGCCAGATCATCCTGGGCCTTGACCCTGGCTATCGTACCGGCTGTAAAGCTGCGGTCATCGATGCTACCGGAGCGGTTTTGGACTACAGCACCTGTCATCTCATCGGTTCCCAAAAACAACAGCAGGAAAGTGACCGCACATTGACCGCGATGATCAAAAAATATGAAGTCACCCTCATTTCCATTGGCAACGGCACGGCTTCGTATGAAACAGAACAATTCGTTTCCAATCTTATCCATGAGCATAAATTAAAATGCCGTTATATCATTGCTAATGAAGCCGGCGCATCCATATATTCCGCCTCTGACCTGGCCCGGGAAGAACTGCCCGGCCTGGATGTCACCATCCGCGGCGCCGTCTCCATTGCCCGCCGTATCCAGGATCCGCTGGCCGAATCGGTAAAAATCGACCCTCAGTCCATCGGTGTCGGCCAGTACCAGCACGACGTAAATCAAAAGACGTTATCCAATACGCTGGATACGATTGTCGAATCTGTCGTCAATTATGTCGGCGTGGATCTCAATACGGCATCGGCTGCCCTGCTGCAGCATGTCTCGGGCCTGACCGCGCAGACAGCTGCCAATATCGTAGCCTACCGAAACGAAAACGGACCATTCCATAACCGGCAGGAACTCATGCAGGTAAACCGGCTGGGACCGGCAACCTTTACCCAATGTGCCGGCTTCCTCCGCATTAAACAGGGGCAGGAGCCACTGGATAATACATCCGTCCATCCCGAATCCTATGACCTGGCAAAAAAAATCGTCAGTCATTATCACCTGAAAGTAAAGGACCTGAAACATCCGGACATGCTGCAGCTGCTGCGAAGCAAATTACAGATGAATGCGGCGCCGGTACTGGCCAAAGAACTCCAGGCCGGAGAACCGACAATCCGCGATATCCTGGAAGAACTGCGCAAACCGGGACGGGATATCCGCAGTGAATTTCCCAAACCGCTGACGCGGAAACACGTCCTCTCCCTGGATGAACTGCAGGTCGGCACGATTGTCCGCGGCACCGTTCACAACGTCGTTGATTTCGGAGCCTTTGTGGATTTCGGCCTCAAAACGCCCGGTCTGGTCCATCGTTCCGAATTATGCAGCCATCCGTTCCGCCATCCTACCGATGTCATCCACGTAGGCGACATCATCGATGCCGTCATCATCAACGTAGATGCCAAACGAAACCGCATCGGCTTATCGATCCGGAAAGTCCCTGTCAAAAAATAATATTCTTTAAAATAGAGCCTGCCAACAATCTCCATTCGATGTTGGCAGGCTTTTATGTATGCCCGGCATATGCTCTCTTTCCCCTGCTGTCTTATAAGACAAACATGAGCGCACACTGAAGGCCGTATAACAGCGATCGTAATATGCCGCTGACCAGAATAGCCGCATACGCGGGATACGCGATGCAAAGCATGCCTGCTGCTGCCAGGATTATCCCAATCACTGCCAGCCATTTCCTGGAAATCCTGAATTTCATCATTCCATCCTTTCGTATCGGATAGAAACAACCGCATCTTTCCATTTGTAAAAAGATTGACATCAAAAAAAACAGAACCTAGATTTCTAGGTTCTGTTTCAGCTTATGGCGGAGAGTCAGGGATTTGAACCCTGGATAGAGCTATCGCCCTATACATGATTTCCAATCATGCTCCTTCAGCCGCTCGGACAACTCTCCACGTCTTACACATCGTTGCACATATATAGTTTTTACGATATTGTCGGGATCAATATCCAATGTGTAAAGTATGGTCGGGGCGACAGGATTCGAACCTGCGACCTCTTAGTCCCGAACCAAGCGCGCTACCAAACTGCGCTACGCCCCGTTACCTGACTTACTTATAATACCACATACAAAATAAATGTCAAGTAAAAAACAGAGAAATTGTCACGTCGTACCCGTCCTAATCATCGCCGTAAGGCACGTGTTTCCACAGGAAACCGCCGATAAGAGCGATGACCGTCAAGCCCCCCTGTACCAGATGCGGATTGGCTGCGATATAGGGAATTAGTGCTTCCAGATAATGATCCGATACGAGCATCGCACCGGCAGCCCAGCCTAAAATAGCCCCGCCGATATATACCAGGATTGGGAATTTACCCATTATTTTCGCTACCACCGTACTGCCAAAAATGATGATAGGCACAGAGATAAGCATCCCCATCATAAGCAGTCCCCAATGGTTATTCGTAACGCCTACGATACCCAGCACGTTATCCAGGCTCATGAGCGCATCGGCAAACATAATCGTCCGGATGGCATCCCACAGATTATCCTTCGCTTTGACATGAAGGGTTTCAACATTCTGATTATGCGCCCCGATCAGCTTGATACCGATAGCCAGCAATATAATGCCGCCAACGGTCTTCAAATACGGAATCTGCAACAGCCATACTACGATGAACGCCATGATAAAGCGCAATACAATAGCCCCTGCCGTGCCATACAGTATCGCTTTCTTTTGCAGATCATGGGGAAGATTCCGCGCCGCCATACCGATGACGATGGAATTATCCCCGCCCAAAGCCAGATCGATAAGTATTACCTGCGCAATCATACCAACATCGAATAACAGTACTGATTCTAATCCATCCAACGTGAGTCCTCCTCTATACAATGCAAATAATAAGATGTGTCTATTATAAGATAAAATGTCCGGCAATACAAGTTGTATACCCATTCAGTATACAATAGGTCAGTATACAGCAGGCATCCCTGATTCCATGCTATTTGGATAAAAAACCGTATTCTTCCCGACAATAAAAAACAAAAGGCAAAACCATTGCTGATTTTGCCTTCTGTCATTATATTACGTATGTACTTGAGTAGAAATGAATTATTCTACAGGAACTTCGTCGTTAATATTAACAACTTTGCCCGGATTCATGATATTCTTCGGGTCAAGAGCTTTCTTAACAGCTTTCATCATATGCAATTCAATCGGGCTCATGTATTTAGCCATCAGTGCAGCACGTTTGTAGCCAATGCCGTGTTCACCGGAAAGACGTCCGCCCAAGCCATATACGAGAGCATAGATTTCGCCCTGGATTTTCGGCAGCATATCTTCCCACTGTTCCTGAGTACGATCATCTTTCAAGATATCGATATGTACGTTGCCGTCGCCGCAGTGACCTGCGCAATGCATTGCAACATCATATTTACCGGACAATTTAGAAATCTTCTGAACAGCACCCGGGATTTCTGTCATAGGTACTACGATATCTTCCATCGAGAATACTAAGCTGCGAGCACGGTCAGCTTCGAGGTATGCTTTACGGGATTTCCAAATAATAGCCGGATTAGCAACCAATACATCCAATGCTTTATTAGCGCGAGCCAATTCATCAATCTTTTCGCACTGTTCATCCAATACATCTTCGCTATCGCCAGCGATCTGAATGATGATATAGTTACCAACATCAGAATGCTGTAATTTTTCATTCAGGAAGATTTCAACCTGTTTGATAGATGCATTATCCATGAATTCTACGCAAGTCGGTGTAATACCAGCGTTCATAACTTTCGGTGTCAAAGCGATAGCATCATCCAAGTTGCCAAATACAGCCAAGAGGTCCATCTGATATTTCGGCAATGCAACCAATTTAAGATAAATCTTGGTAATGATGCCCAATGTGCCTTCAGAACCGATGAACAAATGCATCAGCATATAACCGGTAGCATTCTTACGGAATTTGCCGCCCAATGTAACGACTTCACCACTCGGAGTAACAACTTCCATACCCATAACCTGATCACGGGTTACACCATATTTAACAGCACGGTTGCCGCCTGCATTTGTAGCAACGTTGCCGCCGATGAAGCAGGAATCCCCGGAACAGGGGTCGCCGCCGTAGAACAAGCCGTCTTTCTGAACGGTATCCTGCAATACTGCTGTCGTAACGCCCGGTTCGGTTACACAAACCATGTTGTCTTTATCGATTTCAATAATTTTGTTCATCCGTTCGATGGAAATGATAACACCACCGAAAATAGCTACAGCACCAGCTGCCAGGCCAGTACCAGCTGCACGCGGTACCATGATGACATTTGCATCGTAGCAAGCTTTTACGCATTTGGAAACTTCGTCCGTATTTGCCGGCAATACAACACATTGTGCTTCTTTCATGTAATGTGGATCAGTTACTTCATCATGAGAATACGGTTCAAGTTTATCCTTGTCCGTATAAACAAATTTTTCACCGACGATTTTTTTTAACTGTTCAATCAATTCTTGCGATACTTTTCCTTTTGCCATAATACATACCTCCAATTGATTCATGATACACTGTTAAACAATACCTACACTCCACTCACTTTATATTGCAGCTGCAAAGTAACTATTTACAGCCTAAAGCCCTATAAAAAGAAAATATAGAAATTTAAAGTATAACTTAATCATAAATATTTACGTACCTGGTTATGTTCCGTTTACCTCTTACGTGTTCTATTATACTCTATTCCATCGTATGTGTAAATTACATGTACATATTTTTCACATACGTTTTTCGTATTGCATTTCTCTCATCTATTACATAATATCATTTTATCTGATTTTTTTTAATTTTAAGATGGTAAGAATTTAATTTTTTAGTTATGTTGTCGTATTGATATCTCTAAAATGACTTTTTATCATCTATTCATTCATGATTTAATCATTAGTTAGTAATATTATTCACTAGCTCTCATCTATTTCATCCCTACAGCAAAAAAAAGAGGCTCCTTTTATGGGACAGGAACCTCTCTTTTATATACAATATATACTACTTGTAGTTAGAATGTTTTATTTTTTTCTGCGGAAGCAATGACCGCAGCGGCAGCCGCAGCACGAAATCCGCCTTTTTCCAAGGCTTCCACTGCTTCGATTGTCGTGCCGCCCGGTGAACAGACATCATCCTTCAATTTCCCCGGATGTTCTCCTGTTTCGAGGACCATCTTAGCTGCTCCCAATACGGTCTGGGCCGCAAAGGTATAGGCCATCTGACGGGGCAGCCCTTCCAAAACGGCGCCGTCAGCCAATGCTTCAATAAACATATATACATAGGCCGGGCCGCTGCCGCTAAGTCCGCAGACTGCATCGATGAGCCTTTCGTCTACATATACGGCCTTGCCGAAGCTTTCAAAGACAGCCTGGGCAGCCGCTTTTTCTTCTTCCGTAACCAAATCATTCGCCGTCAGCGAAGCCATCCCTTCACCAACCATGGCCGGCGTATTGGGCATGGAACGGATAATCTTTGTCCCTGCAGGCAACATTGACGCCAATGTATTGATTGTCAACCCGGCCGCTATGGAGATGACGACCGTATCCGAACTGATATGTGCCGCTATTTCCTGAAGAGATATGGGCATGACATTTGGCTTTACTGCCATAATGAGCGCCTGTGATTTTTCAGCCAATCCTTCTGCCGAATCCACTACCGTAATTCCCGTCGTATCTGCCACCTGCTGTGCCTTGGCCCGGTGAATATTATAAACATAGATATCTTTCGGCGCAATCACCTGCGCTGTCACCAGCCCTTTGATGATAGCCTGTCCCATATTCCCTGCACCGCAAATACCAATAGATGAAAACATATTCATCCCTTCCTTTCCGCAACATCCCTAAATAAGGTACATCCACCGCTATCCCGTAGCATATGAATATATACAGAAAGACCGGCATGGCCTTATTATCTCCTATACCGGTCTCATCAATAACATGCTTATTGCTTCGCTCCTACAGCATCCATCGTTTCTTTGAGTTTGGCTGCCAATCCTGTGATTTTCTTCTTGGATACGGAGCAAACCGCCAGGCGGATGCCCTTTCCCAAGGGTACGAGGAAAATATTCTTCTTTTCCATGGCATCACAGACTTTCTGGGAATCTGTCATAGGAATCGTAATAAAGAATCCGGATAAATACGGCAGGTATTTCAATCCGCACGTTTGGGCTTCATCCATAAAAATATCTGCCCGTTCTTTGATGAGGTTAAAATATTTGGCCCGTTCGGCATCCAATTCCGCTACTTTAGCCGGATCCTTGCAAATATTTACCATCGATTTCATGGCCGCACTGTTAGAATTAGACCAAGTAGCGCGGCTGGTATATTGGTTGATGGAAACGAATTCATCAGCAATATCTTTATTGGGAGTTACACATATCATCGCACCCATACGCTGTCCATACATCGTAAATCCCTTAGAGCAGGTATACGCTACAATGACCAGGATATTGTCCGGTAAATTACCGAATTTTTTAAAGAACTTACGGCATTCCTGTTTTTCACCGCTGTAATCCAGATAGGCTACATCGGGAACCAGGATGATATTCTTATCCTTCCCCTTGACGATATCCTTCAAAAAGGCCAGTACATGGTCCCAGTCTTCAGAAGTCAATGCAAATCCCGTCGGGTTATTCGCCGGCGAATTCAGGATAATAACTGTATTATATTGTTTAGCAACCATGTCCGTTACATGTTCTTTGAAACTGGCAAAGTTAAATGTGCCCTTGTCATCGAGCAATTCGAATTCGCGAAGTGTACGGCCATTGTCATTGCACATCGATCCATACGCACCCCAATGATAATCACTAGTAAGGATATCATCGCCCCATTCGGAATAATTATGGATTACATGGTGCAGGACTCCGGAACCACCGGAAGTAGCACAGGCCCGGATATATCCATCTGGACGAGATTGTCCGAAACACTGATCAATAACGGCATCCAGATATTCCGGATAGCCCTGAATCGGTGCATAGGAAACAATTTCCTTCGGTGTCAGCGCCTTATACGCTTCCTGAACAACTTTCAACATGACCAGCTGGCCGTCTTCATCCAGGATGGATCCTACGGTACCATTGATTACATTGTCAACGCCGATTTTTTCTGCTAAGGCATTCGCGCGATTATTCGCCCCAAAAATCTTATCTTGTGCACTTTTCCCCTTTGCTTGCGGTGCAGCAACACTTTTTACCATGTCAGATCAACTCCCCTTATATTGTGTACTATATATTTATACCACAATATGCGTTTTCTTACAATAAAACACTTAAAAATTTAATTTTGTATTCAAAATACAATATATAAATACATGTGTGTTGATTTTCTTTAGCTCATCTGTCTGAGTAGTGTTTCCTGGCTCGCTGCTTTGCAGCATCGCGGGGGCGGGTACCTTGTTTCTTTGTGTTTTTTCTTTGGCTCATCTTTCTGAGTGCTATTTCCTAGCTCGCTGCTTTGCAGCATCGCAAGGGGCGGGATTTTGTTTATGGTATGTTGATTTTCTTTGGCTCATCTTTCTGAGTGGTGTTTCCTAGCTCGCTGCTCCGCAGCATTGCGGGGGCAGATACCTTGTTTCTGGTGTGCTGATTTTCTTTGGCTCATCTTTCTGAGTGGTGTTTCCTTGCTCGCTGCTTTGCAGCATCGGAGAGGAAAGCGATTGTTGGTTGTTAGTTCTTTGTTATTAGTTCTTAAATAAATGATTATTAAAACCAAGAACCAAGAACCGCTCTTTATAACAACCAACAACGAAAAAGGACGTATACATTTGTATACGTCCTTTTGACTTAATCAGCGGCTTCCTATCCTCCCGGGGGGCTTCCCCCCAAGTACTTTCGGCGTTTGCGGCCTTAACTGCTGTGTTCGGTATGGGAACAGGTGGATCCCCGCAGCCATCGCCACTGAATTATTCTCTTGTCAGAATATTCTCATATCCTGACAACTACATCGAAAAGTATTGTTGATTTTTTTCCTGAACCGTTTTGCTCTTAACCTTTTTATTTCTTCGCTCGTTGCGCTGCAACCTCGCATTTCGTTTCCTCTTGCTCGTTGCTTCGCAACATCGCGTTTCATTTCCTTTTGCTCGTTGTATCTTTCGATACAACATCGCATCGGACCCTGCTTCGAGATTCCCTCACCCACTCCGAATCACCGTTTTCTCTGTCCCCGTTTTTGCGTTTCCGCTATCGGGTCCGAGATTCGGAGTAAGCGATTCGCTCACATTTA
>JALCDF010000022.1 GCA_022641375.1 Megasphaera sp.
GATGGGCCAGCCAATCCTGCAGGGGAGAGAAATCATAAAAGGGAAGATCTACAGAGAGGACGACATAATACGGGCTGGAGCCTTGGCGCAGAGCGGCTTCCAGGCCGCCCAGCGGACCGCATCCCGTGTAGGTATCGGTCGTGATATGGATCGGGCAGTGACAGTCCGGCCAGCCGGTCCTGTCAGGGTGGGAATGGGCGGCAATGATGATTTCCCAGAAAGGAATACACTTGCTGCGCCGCAATAAATCAGACAGCAGTGTGCCGCTGCACCAGGGAAGGCCGGCTTTGTCATGTCCCATGCGGGAACTGCGGCCGCCGGTCAGGATAATCAGTCCCGGAGCATTGATGAAGTGATTTTTCATACCTGTACCTCTCTCTGTTTTATTATCTATGGTATCACAAGTCATGGGGACAAGAAAGAGAAAATATGTAAATCGGAATATCGTTTTTGCAAATACGGCCAAACCGGAAATAGGTATGGAAACCGCATATGCTTTCATGTATAATAAAAATAAGTATAACGGCTCTTGTGTCGTAAGAGCCGTTTTGTCAGACAACCGTTATTCACACATGAGAATAACGGCAGGAGGGATGCCATCATGGAAAAGGAAACACTCCACTGTAAGGTCACAGTCCGTATCATGACCGACAGGAAAGCGTTCGGGCCCGGCGTAGCGGAAATATTGACGGGAATACGCAAATACCATTCCCTGCGGGGGGCGGCCCGGCAAATGGGCATGTCGTATACCAAGGCGTGGACGATTATCCGGGAAGCAGAAAAAATATGGGGATTCTCGTTGACGCAGCGTCATGCCGGCGGCAAAGAAGGGGGAAGTTCCGTCCTGACGGAACCGGCCCGGATCGTGTTGGAGCGATATGAAGCGATGAGCCGGGAGCTGCATGAATTGGCAGAGCAGAAATTTCAACAGTATTTCAATGAAGAAGAACTGCGGAAATTACGAAAATAAAACATCCGCCGGCCGGTCTCTGTAGCGGAGATAGTCAGCAGGTAATGGGGAGAGGATATAGAATGAAGTTGATGAAAACAGAAAAAGCCGTGGGACAAGTCCTGTGTCATGATATTACACAGATTATCCGGGGGGTCTCTAAAGGGCCCGTATTCCGTAAGGGCCATATTATACAACCGGAAGATATTCCCGTATTGTTGTCTGTCGGCAAGGAACATGTATATATTTGGGAAAATGATGCTACGATGTTCCATGAAAATGAAGGGGCGGCGATCCTTCGCGATATATGCATGGGCAGCCATATGCATGGCAGTGAAGCCAAGGAAGGCAAAATTGAGCTCATTGCGGATTGCGATGGCTTATTTACGGTGGATACAGTACGGCTGAAGGCATTGAATTCTTTTGGCGAAATGATGGTGGCTTCCCGCCATGGTGGGTTTGCCGTAAATAAAGGAGATAAACTGGCGGGGACGCGCATTATTCCCCTGGTCATCAAAAAGGAAAAAATGGCACGGGCAAAAGCCGTTGCCGGTCCGGAACCGTTGCTGCAGGTCGTACCGTTCCAGGCTCAAAAAGCCGGCGTGGTCACGACGGGAAATGAAGTGTTCCGGGGCCGTATTGCCGATACTTTTACGCCGGTCATTGAAGAAAAACTGCGGCCCTTCCATATTTCCATGGAACAGCATGTGATCGTAGATGATGATTCGGCACATATCACAGCGGCAATCCGGCAGATGCTGGATCAGGGAATGGATATGGTCCTTTGCACGGGCGGTATGAGTGTGGATCCCGATGATGTTACGCCGCTGGCTATCAAAAATACGGGGGCTTCTATCGTGACCTATGGAGCGCCGGTCCTGCCGGGAGCCATGTTCCTGCTGGCGTATACGGCTGACCATTGCCCCATCGTGGGGCTGCCGGGATGCGTCATGTATGCCAAGCGTACCATTTTTGATCTGGCCCTGCCGTCACTGGCGGCCGGCGTCAGGATGACTGCCGATACATTGTCTTCCCTGGGTGAAGGCGGGCTGTGCCTGAACTGTCCCGTATGTACGTTCCCGAACTGCGGCTTTGGGAAATAGGTGACAGCCATGGGGCGGAAAGAAGGAATGATTCATGAATGAATTTACGCATATAGATGCGAAGGGAAATGCCGTCATGGTCGATGTGATCGGTAAAGTGCCGACGACACGTACTGCGGTCGCTACCGGGCGCATTACCATGAGCGGTGAATGTTATGAAGCGATTAAAAACGGTGCTATGAAGAAAGGCGATGTCCTCGGCGTGGCCCGTATCGGCGGCATCATGGGAGCCAAACAGACGAGCAGCCTGATTCCGCTTTGTCATATCCTGAATCTGACGAAATGCGGTGTGGACTTTATCTTTCATGATGAAGAACGGGCCATCGAAGCGCGGAGCACGGTGAAATGTGACGGCCGGACCGGCGTGGAAATGGAAGCGCTGACAGGCGTATCGGTTGCCCTGCTGACGGTATATGATATGTGTAAGGCTGTGGATAAGCGCATGGTCATTGCCGATATCCATCTGGTTGAAAAGATCGGCGGCAAAAGCGGTCATTTCAAGTATGAACAAGGAAGCGGCAGCGTATGATCGATACTTTTGGCCGCACCATCGACTATTTGCGTATTTCTATTACGGACCGCTGCAATTTCCGGTGCCGCTACTGTATGCCCGGAGATTTGCCCGATGCCGGACATGATGCGGTGCTGCGGTATGAAGAACTAGGGAAAATCTGCCGCGCCGCTGTTGCCTGCGGCATCGACCGGTTCAAGATTACCGGCGGCGAACCGTTTGTCCGCAAAGATGCGGTATCCTTTATCAGCCGGTTAAAAAAGATGGACGGAGTCCGGGCGGTGACAGTGACGACAAACGGATTCTTTTTGGAAGATAAACTGCCGGCGTTGGCTGCGGCGGGAATCAATGGTATCAATATCAGCCTGGACAGCTTGGATAGAGAACAATTCCGGCGTATTACCGGTACGGATGGGTTGTCCCGTGTATTGCAGGCCATTCATCAGTGCAGCCAGTATGGAATACGGACCAAAATCAACGCCGTCTTATTGAAGGAAACGGCAGATCAGATCCTGCCGCTGGCAGAAATCGCGCAGAAACAAGCGGTGGATGTCCGGTTTATCGAAGTAATGCCCATTGGCAGCGGCCGGGGGCAGGCAGGAATCACAGCCGATGCGGCTTTACAGCAGCTGCGCCGGGCCTGGCCGGATTTGACAGTGACAGCTGAACGGCGCGGCAACGGGCCGGCAGTCTATTATGAAAGCCGGTCGCTGCGGGGCGATATCGGCTTTATTGCCGCGAACAGCCATCGCTTTTGTTCAGCCTGTAACCGCCTGCGCCTCACCAGTACGGGCTTCCTGAAGCCCTGCCTGTGCTATGACATGGGCATTGATTTAAAATCGCTGGTACGGTCTCCCCAGGCGGAGCCGGGAGTGTTGGAGCGGGCTGTCCGCCAGGGCGTGCAAATGAAGCCGTCCGGTCATTGTTTTGCCGATGAAGGACAAATCACGGAACATAAAGGCATGAATCAAATCGGAGGGTAAGATGGGAAAAATAGAAGCGATATGTATGAGCTCGGTCCGGGGTGTCCAGAAACGTCCGGTGAAAGAAGGCCGGTTTGTTGCCGGCTGGGGGCTGGAAGGAGATGCCCACGGCGGTCATTGGCACCGTCAGATCAGTCTGCTGTCCCGGGAACGCATCGAAGCATTCCGCCGGCAAGGGGCGGATGTGGCGTATGGGGATTTCGGTGAAAATCTCGTCGTAAGCGGCTTTGATTTTGCAGCATTGCCGGTAGGGACACTGTTGCGCAGCGGCGATGTCCTGCTGGAAATGACACAAATCGGCAAAGAATGTCATAATCATTGCGCTATTTTCCAGGCCGTAGGAGATTGTATCATGCCCCGGGAAGGCGTGTTTGCCCGCGTCCTTGAAGGGGGCATCCTGCATCCGGGAGATGAAATGGAACGAGTCGAACGGCAGGGAAAACGTCCGTATCAGGCAGCGGTCATTACGCTGTCCGATAAAGGCAGCAAGGGGCTGCGTCAGGATGAAAGCGGCCCGGTGATTGTCGAACGGCTTGTGAGAGAAGGGTATGACGTAGTAGAGAAACTACTGCTTCCCGATGGTGAACAAGGATTGAAAAAAGAATTATGCCGCCTGGCAGATCAGCGGCAGCTGGATTTGATCCTTACGACCGGTGGTACCGGATGCGGGCCCCGCGATGTGACGCCGGAGGCTACGCTGGCGGCAGCTACGCGACTGGTGCCGGGGATAGCCGAAGCGATACGGGCGGCATCGATGACGATAACCAAACGGGCGATGTTATCCCGGGCGGTCAGCGTGATTCGGGGGAAGACCCTGATCATCAATCTTCCCGGCAGCCCGAAAGCTTGTAATGAATGCATGGATGTCTTCCTGGCGACGATACCGCACGGGATGGATTTACTGCGGGGGCAACTGATGGATTGTGCCAGATCATAAAAAAACGAAGGTTGACGGAAAATCCGTCTGAAGGGAATGATGACAATGAATTGGAAAAAATGGACTTGTTTAGCAGCAGCATCTATATTTGTATTCAGTCTGCTTGGCTGTGGCAGTGACAAACAGCAATCGAAATCAGCCGGCGACAGTACGGTACACCTGACCGTATTTGCTGCGGCCAGCATGACCGAAACGATGAATCAGATTGCCGAACAGTATAAAAAAGATCACCCCGATGTGGAAATTACCTATAATTTCGATTCGTCGGGAACGCTGAAAAAACAGATACAAAACGGCGCGGAATGCGATATCTTTATTTCTGCCGCCCAGAAACAGATGAACCAGCTGGATAAATCGAAAGACGGCAAGGAAAATCCGGATCAGCTTGATTTCGTCCAGGACGGGACCCGCTGCAATCTGGTAGAAAATAAAGTCGTCCTGCTGACGCCGGAAAATAATCCCAAGGATGTCCGGAGCTTCCAGGATATGGCAGAAAAATTAGCGGCCGGCTCCATTCGTCTGGGCATGGGCAACAGCGATGTGCCGGTCGGCCAGTACACAGCTAAAATCCTGAAATTCTTCAATCTGGATGAAAGTGCTATTGCCAATAATGGCAACATCACCTATGGGTCGAATGTAAAAGAAGTAACGACGCAGGTCCTTGAAGGCAGTACGGATTGCGGTGTCGTGTATGCTACTGATGCGTACAGCGCCAAATTAAAACCTGTCGATGAAGCGACCAAAGCAATGTGCGGCCAGGTCATCTATCCGGCAGCCATCATGAAATCCGGCAAAAATCAGGAAGCGGCCAGGGACTTCCTGCAATATTTGCAGAGTGACGCGGCCATGCAGATCTTTGAAAGCGTCGGCTTCAGCCCTGCCAAATAGCGAATCATGGATTGGTATCCTCTTTGGAACAGCCTGCGCATCGCAGCTATTTCCTGTGTGATCGTATTTTTCAGCGGTATCTGCATGGCCTATCATGTGGCGAAGATGCCCAGGCTGGCCAAGGGCATCCTGGATGTCGTGCTGACACTGCCCCTGGTATTGCCGCCGACAGTCTGCGGCTGGTTGCTCCTTCTCGTCTTCGGGTTGAAACATCCTGTCGGTATGTTTTTGCAGACCGTCGGTATCCAGTTCGTCATGACCTGGTATGGCGGGGTCATCGCTTCGGCCGTCGTGTCTTTTCCCCTGATGTACCGGACAGCCCGGGGGGCTTTTGAAAGCTTCGATGAAACCCTGGCCTGGAGCGGCAGGACGCTGGGATTATCGGATACGTATATCTTTTGGCGTATCCGCATACCGTTTTGTAAACAAGGCATTATTGCCGGTACGGTGCTGGCCTTTGCCAGGGCACTCGGTGAATACGGTGCTACGTCGATGCTCATTGGCTATATCCCGAAAAATACGGCGACGATTTCTACGACGGTATACCAGCTCTGGCGGACGAATGATGAGTACAGTGCATTTATCTGGGTGCTCATCAATATTGCTATCAGTACGGTCGTCCTCCTGACGGTCAATATGCTGGAAAAGAAAAGCCGTGAAAGGAAGGCCTGGTCATGAGTTTGTATGTAGATGTACACAAACAGCTCGGAAATTTTCACCTCCAGGTGGCCTTTGAGAACCACGGCGGTATCCTGGGACTTCTGGGGGCATCGGGATGCGGCAAGAGCAAGACCTTGCAATGTATCACGGGAATCGAAAAACCGGACCAGGGCCGTATCATCATGGATGACCGCACCTTTTTTGATAGTGCTGCCGGAGTCGATGTTCCGGTCCAGGAACGGCGGGTAGGATATCTTTTTCAAAATTATGCCTTATTCCCGAATATGACGGTGGCTGAAAATATTGCCTGCGGCGTCCGGAAGGGACATGCGCCGGGGGAATGTAAAAAAATCGTCGCGGCCATGATTGACCGGATGCGCCTGAGCGGCCTGGAACGGCAGAAACCGCGGCAGCTTTCCGGCGGCCAGCAGCAACGCGTGGCGTTGGGGCGCATCCTTGTCAATGAACCGGATATTCTCCTGCTGGATGAACCGTTCAGTGCTCTCGACAGTTATGTCAAAGAACAGGTGATGGCAGAACTCAGTGATGTTTTGGAACGATTCCATAAGGATGTCATTATCGTTACGCACAATCGTGATGAAGCATACCGGCTCTGCGATACGATTGCCATCCTCGATCAGGGACAGCTCGACGTAATCGGGCCGGCAAAGGATATCTTTGCCAATCCCCGGACCCGCACGGCAGCGATGCTGACGGGATGTAAAAATATAGTTGCGGCCCAAAAAAGCGGTCCCGGACAGATATATATCCCGGATTGGGGCGTTCGTTTTCATACGGGCGGTGAAGTCGGGGATAAGTTGCTGGCCGTTGCTATCCGGGAACATAGCTTTGCGGGAACGGTGGCGGACAACCGTCAGGCCATCACCATTACGGCGGCAATCGAGCAGCCGTTCGAATGGCTGATCCAATTCCGGTATGGTACGCAATCCCCGGCGGCGGCACCGATATGGTGGCGCTTTGCCAAAGCGGACCGGCCGGCCGTCATGCCGGATGCACTGGGGGTATCTCCCGATGATATCTTGCTTTTATATGGATGATTTGTATGGTGATATGATGAATGAAGTATTTGCGAAATTACAACATGAACTAAACAGCCATCGGCCGGCGGTACTGCTTACCGTAGTTGCCAGCAAGGAATCGGCACCGCGTCATGAAGGGACGCACCAGCTGCTTTTGTCGGATTCTTCCGCAGCAGGAACGATTGGCGGCGGCTTTCAGGAGTACCAAGCCTGTGAATACGGCCGTCAGTGTTTTACGGATAAGAAATCGCGGCTGGTGAAGCTGAAGCTCCATCCCGACGAGGAAGGGGACATAGGGGCTGTGTGCGGTGGTGAAATCACCGTTTTTTGTCAATATATCGCGCCGGATCTGCCGGGGGCAGCTGCCTGCCTGGAACGGATAGCGGCAGCGTCGGATCAGCATCGTTCCGGCTGGCTGCTGCTGGATACGTCCGGCGGAGATTCCTGGGCAATGGCTGTTGCCGGCGATGATGTGACTGTTTGTGGTGACGGTGCATCGCAGCTGTGGAAAATTACGGGCCGGGAAAGCTGGATGGGCCGTTCTTGCGGATTTGTGGATGTTGAAGGACAACCCCTATATTGTGAACCGTTGTTTTGCCCCGGCCGGGTTCTTGTATTTGGCGGCGGCCATGTAGCAGCGGCCCTTGTTCCCGTGTTAGCGTGGCTGGGGTTTGATTGCGTGGTCATCGATGACCGGCCCGAATTTGCGAATCGCGAACGTTTCCCCGCGGCGGAAACCATCGTGGCCGGGTACGATACCATAACGGACAGGATAGCGATTACGCCGGATGATTATGTCTGCATCATGACCCGGGGACATTTAGCGGATTATGAAGTGCAGCGGCAGGTCATGTTGCAGCATCCCTGTTATATCGGCGTCATCGGCAGTCAGGGAAAATTGGCGTTTGTCAGACAAAAACTATTGGCAGCGGGCATACCCGCTGCGGCAATCGAGCGCTGTTATGCGCCTATCGGCGTGCCTATTTCAGCGGCGGCGCCGGAGGAAATCGCTATCAGCATCGCGGCGGAACTGATTGCCGTACGGGCTCGTCATGAAGGCCGGGGAAAAGCAAGTGCGGAAAGATGGCTGAAATGATGAAAACGATGATATACGAAGAGGAAAGGCTGCATCAGGAGGTTTCTTTCGGTTCGGTTATCGGACGGCAGTTCTTGCTGGATAGGACAAAAAAGAAACCGGCGGTGATTACGTTTGTTGGTGCCGGCGGCAAGACGACACTGTTATATGAATTGGCACGGGAATGGTCGGGACAGGGCCGGAAGGTCCTTGTCGTGACGACGACACATATGTATGAGCCGGTAGGATGTGAGGCATTTTGTACAGACGCCAATCAAATCGCGCCGGCATTTGAACGACATCATTTGGTCACAGCCGGCCGGCGTGCCGGCAATGGCAAGATCACGTTTATCGGCAGCGAGGCCTATCGTCAGGCTTGTACGTATGCTGATATCGTTCTTGTAGAAGGCGATGGGGCCAAACGGTTCCCGTTTAAGATTTGTAATCAGACTGAACCTGTGATACCGGCCAATACCCGGCTGGTCATCGCCGTTGCCGGACTGACGGCGATAGGGGAAAAAGCCGGCCAGGTTTGTTTCCGGTATGAGCTGGCAGGCTTGAAGGCGGATACGGTATTGACGGCGCCTGATGCGGCGGCGTTATGGGTGCGGTATTATTTGCGGCCGCTGAGCGGCTTGGGGTATACGGTGATTCCGGTTTTGAATCAGGCCGACACAGCGGCGTTGCAGCGATTAGGAACAGCAATTTTTTCGTATGCCGGCGTATCCCGGGGAATCATGACTGCCCGGGGATAGAAAGGAAGACTATCATGCATGTGGCTTTGATTTATATGGCGTCCGGCCGGGGCCGGCGCTTTGGCAGCAATAAGCTCCTCGCCGATTTAAATGGGCGGCCGTTGTACCAATATGGGTTCAGGGCATTGCAGCAGGCGGTACGGGAGATGGCTGTACGGGGAGTGGCCGGGCATATCCTGGTAGTCAGCCCGTATCAGGAAATCCGGGTGTGGTGCTGCCGCCGGGGCGCGTTAGTATATGATAATCCGCAGGCTGATGAAGGAATTGCCGCGTCTATCCGCATAGGGACAGAACGCAGTGCCGGTGTGGATGCACTTGCTTTTTTTGTGGCGGATCAGCCCTTGCTGAGGGGCCGGACTATTGCCTGTTTCTTAGCGGGTTTTGCAGCCAGCGGCAAGCCGTTGGGGGCGATGACGAATACGGGCAGACCGGGGAACCCGGCCGTTTTTTTGTCGGCATATCGTACTGAATTGGCCGGGCTGCGGGGCGATACGGGTGGCTGCTCCCTGTTGCTGGCACATGAGGATGATTTATGGCGGTTTGCCGTTCCGCCGGAACAGCTTATCGATGTAGACTGGACTGATGACTTGATACGTTTAAAAACAAATTTTAATAGTAAACATGATATTTAATTATTTCATAAATGTAATATCTGGTAAAAATATAAAATTTAAATAAATACGACAATTATGCTTTACAAATTAAAAATACGAATGTATAATTAGTATCAAGTTAAAACATCTGATATTCCCGTACAGGGACAGCCTGTTTTAGCAGAAAGTTTAGGGTATTGAAAAATACCCGTTATACAAGCTTTCCAACCAATCACTCATATACAGCAAAAGGCCTGCCGCTTCCCCGCAGCAGGTCTTTTGCTATATAAAAGGAGATATACCCGGATACAGGTATATCTCCTTTTGTGAGTTTTCTATTTTTTTGCAGTTATACTGATTTTAGGGTGCAGCTTCAGGGGCGATTTTTGCAGGACAATCAGGAGGATGCCGGCCAGAATCAGTATCATGCCCAAGGCGGTATTCCAATACATGGTTTCACCGAGGAAGATAATGCCGCACAGGACCCCGACAACGGGGACTACCAACGTAGCGATGGAGGCTTTGCTGGCTTCCATCTGGGTAAGAATGAAATTCCACAGGAAGAAGGCCAATGCGGAGGCTAACACCCCGTTGTAAACCAGGCAGGCGACGGCGGTGGCATTCCAGGTGACCGGTCCCTGCTCGATGCACATATCGAACAGCAGCAGGAAGATGGCCCCGGCAGTCATTTGCCATGTCGTATACTGGATCATGGTACAGTCCTTTTTCTTCATGGTCATATCCTGATATTTGATGATGACCCCGGAAATGGCCGCGGCAATAGCAGCACCGATACATAGCAGTATATCGGACATATTTCCGGCCGTATCGATATTCATGAGGATACACAGACCGGATAAAGAGATGAAAATGCCGATGATCTTTCGCAGGGTCAATCGTTCGTGAAGGAAGAAATGAGCTAAAATCGCAACCCACATCGGCATACTATAATTTAATACCGCTACCAGGCCGGCATTGAGTGAATTCATGCCTGTCTGGATGGCAGCACTGTTGATGGCAATCTGTAATAAACCGGTAATGATGATCCATTTCCAATAGCGCCGCGGCGGCAGCGGCAGGCGCAGCCAAAGATTGAACAGCAACAGCACCAGGGCTCCCGATAAAAAACGGTAGCAGGAGAAGGTGATAGGCGGGAAATAGAAACTGGCCACCTTCATGACGACCCAATTAAATCCCCAAATAGCATATAGCAGCAACAGGGCTTTTATCATACGATAAGACTCCTCTCTATAGCGGGCGGAAGGGCCCGCGGAAATGGAACATCACAGGGATTCCCATTACAATCTAACATTATATATGATATTGCTGGATGTTACCAGCGATTGCGGCGGCAGTTCATAGAATTTTTTTGATTCCTTTAGAACGTACAGAGTCCCTGGGGACGGGTATTGACTACAGGGGGCGGGAGCATGCCCGGGCGGCGCAGAAAGTATGGGATATGTGTTATAATAGGCATATCGTTTAATTCATATGCTGTAAAGGAGAATAAGATAGTATGAAATGCATAGTATTGCTTAGCGGCGGCGTTGATTCTACAACGTGTCTGGCCATGGCATTGGAAAAATATGCTGCGTCTGATGTATTGACAATGATGGCGTTTTATGGCCAGAAGCATGCCAAAGAATTGGAAGCAGCCCGGAAAGTTGCGGATTACTACGGTGTCTGTCATATAGAAGTGAATCTGACCGAGGCGTTTTCCCTGAGTGATTGTCCTCTTTTGCAAGGGCGTGGTCAGGATATTGATCATGAATCATATGAACAGCAATTGAAAAAGATAGGCGGACAGGGAACGCTGGATACGTATGTACCCTTCCGCAATGGCCTGTTTTTGTCGTATGCTGCGGCGGTAGCGGTCAGTGTCGGGGCCGATGTTATTTATTATGGCGCTCATGCTGATGATGCGGCCGGCCGGGCCTACCCGGATTGTACGCCGGAGTTTGAACAGGCTATGAATACAGCTATTTATGAAGGCTCCGGGCGGACCTGTCACTTGGAAGCACCACTGCTGCATTGGAATAAAGCCGGCGTCGTGAAAGAAGGGCTTCGCCTCCATGCACCGTATGAACTGACCTGGAGCTGTTATGAAGGCGGCGATACGCCGTGTGGCACCTGCGGTACCTGTATAGACAGGGCTAAAGCTTTTGCTGCGAATGGAGTAAAAGATCCGGCCTTAAAGGAGAATAAATAATATGAATCGGCATATTTTAACCCGCCTGGCTGCGGCTGCGGCGGCAACGATGATGGTATTCGGATCGGTGCAGGCAGCAGATAAAGCTGTTTCGGACAAGGATGATTTCTATCAGGCGGTAAACGGTAAAATATTGGAAACAAAACAAATCGAACCGACGGAACCGTCCTGGTCCTGGTTTTCCGAACAATCACAGGCGAATAAAAAAATCTTGAAGAAAGAATTACAGGGTATCGCCGTCAAAGAAGGAACCTATACCAAAGGGACACCGGAGCAAAAAATAGCGGATCTGTATCAATGCGCCATGGATACGAAAAAACGCAATGCTGTCAGTCCCGTTTATTTTGATACAGTACTGGCGCCGGTCCGGGCAGCCGGAACGACGGCAGAGCTTACGCAGGCGTTATGTGATATCCGCCAGCATTACGGACTTGTCGGTTTCGTCGGCTATATGGTGGATAAGACGCCGGACAGTCCCCGGTATATTGCCCGCATCAATGTAAATGGTACGGTCCTGGGTAAATATGAACTGGAAAAGGAAGCGTATCCGGGTGCCTGGAAAGCCTATACGGATTATGTTTCCAAGGTCCTCCAGCGGGGCGGGTACAGCGCTGCCGACGCGGCCGTACAGTCGCAGCAGATACTGGCGATGGAACAGAGCTGGGCGCCGGCCATGCTGAGCAGTGAAGATAAAAATAATATAACCGTCATCAATACGTTGGTGAGCCGCAAGGACATAGAAAAAAGTATGCCTAATATGGATGGGAAAAAATTACTCCGGTCCTGGGGATTAAATAAGGAAAACAAATTTTTCCTGGCGGATAAAGCGTATCTGGGTAAACTGGATGCAGCGTATACACAGGATAATATGCCTTTCCTTAAAAGCTATATCATCTTCCGTACGATGGATGCACTGGCGCCATATGCGGACATCCCCCTGCGGGATATCCAGCGGTCATATACGATGGCCCGCTATGGTATCAGGCAGAGCCGCAGTGATGAAGAAACGGCGAGCCGTATGGTGCAGTTCCTGCTTCCATATGAATTCGGACAGATATATATGAAAGAAAATTGTACTCCTGAAACCGTACAAAACGTCAAAACGATGATCAAGGAAGTATGTGCGGTATACCGTAACCGGCTGCAGCATAATGACTGGCTCAGTGCCAAGACAAGGAACCGGGCGATTAAAAAGCTCAATACACTGCGGGCTTTTGTCGGCGGTCCGGCAGCGGACGATACGCCGTTGTTGGAAGATATGCCCGATGTAATTTCCCAGGCGGAAGGCGGCGATTTGCTGGGGAATATCCTCCACAATGCGACTATTACGCAGGAAGAAGTGCACCGTCTGATCGGAACGGATTTCAACCCGGATAAATGGTATGCTTTCCAGCCACAGGATGTAAATGCTGCCTATATCATGGAAAATAACAGTATTACCATCCCGGCCGGCATTTTGAAAGCACCGTTCTATGACTCTGGTGCATCCGAAGGAGCGAATCTGGGCGGTATCGGCGTCGTCATCGGTCATGAAATTTCGCATGCGTTTGATCCCAATGGCAGTAAATATGATGAAAACGGTAACATGAAAAACTGGTGGAACCGCCAGGATTACGAGGCATTCCAGAAAAAAGCAGCTGCGTTTGAACCGTATTATGACAAATATATCATAGGCAAAGGCATCCATGAAAAAGGCAGCCTGGTCGCCAATGAAGCCATTGCCGATTGCGGCGGCTTATCCGTAGCTACGGAAATTGCCGGTGGTAACAGGGACACACTGCGTGGCTTGTATAAGAATTTTGCGTATATTTTTGCGTCCAAGATGACGGATCAAATGATACAGCAACTCGTCCAATGTGACCCGCATCCTATCGGTTCAGCCAGGGTCAACGGGGCGTTGTCGGCTACGGATGCTTTTTACGGAGCATATGATATCGCAGCAGGCGACGGCATGTACATCAAACCGGACAGCAGGGTAAGATTGTGGTAAGTTTCCTGTAATATTTTGTTAATAGTTAATAATACTTTGTTTACATAATGGCCGTATCCTCTTGCATTATTGAAGAGGATACGGTACAATCACAGATGAGCAATGCGGCTTTGCTTTTTTTTATTGCTCTTTTCGGGAAAAGTCGTCATTGCCACCTGGGACGTAAAACGTACCGGCAGGTACAATGTTGTTGTATTATATCAGGAAAAGACTCTGAAACCAAAAAAGGAGACTTCATGATGTTAAAAAAGACTAAAATCGTTTGTACATTAGGCCCTAGTTCTAATACGCCGGAACTTGTCGAAAATCTGATTAAGGCTGGCATGAATGTGGCCCGCTTTAATTTTTCTCATGGTTCCCATGAAGAACATAAAGCGCGTATAGAAATGGTCCGTGCCGCATCCAAGAAAACAGGTATCCCTGTGGCCCTCATGCTTGATACAAAAGGCCCGGAAATCCGTCTTGGCTTATTCAAGAACGGCTCCATCGAAATGGAAGCCGGCAATGAATTTACGTTGACATCCCGCGATGTCGACGGCGACAAAACGATTGCATCTGTATCTTATAAAGAATTGCCGCAGGATGTTAAAGCGGGAGATCATATCCTCTTATCCGACGGACTGGTCAATCTGGAAGTCATCAGTGTAGATGGGGAAGATATCCATACCAAGATCCTTAACAGCGGTAAAATGAGTGACCGTAAGCGTGTTGCGGTTCCGGGCATCGCCATTAATCTTCCTGCTGTTTCCGAACAGGATGCTGACGATATCGAATTCGGCATCCGTATGAATATGGACTGGATTGCCGCATCATTCATCCAGCGCGGTAAAGATGTCATCACGATTCGTAAAATTTTGGAAAAACATAACAGCCATATGCGTATCATTTCCAAGATTGAATGCCAGGCAGCCATCCAGAATATCGATGATATTGTTAAGATGAGCGATGGTATCATGGTAGCCCGTGGTGACCTTGGCGTAGAAGTACCGGCAGAAGAAGTACCGACCTTGCAGAAAATCCTTATCCAGAAATGCCAGGCTGCAGGTAAACCGGTCATTACAGCTACGCAAATGCTTGAATCCATGTGCAATAATCCCCGTCCGACCCGTGCAGAAACGAGTGACGTTGCCAACGCTATACTGGATGGCACCGATGCAGTCATGCTCAGTGGCGAAACAGCCAGCGGTGACTATCCGTTGGAAGCGGTACAGACCATGGCCCGGGTATGCACATTTACAGAAAGTAAATTTACGCCGAAATCGCATCAGGATGAAAATGCGGAATCTTCGACAACAACGGAATCTATCGGCAAAGCCGTTGTCCGTATTGCCAAGGATCTCCATGCTTCGGCTATTATCGCATCGACAGAACGTGGCGGTACAGCACAGATGATTTCCAAATATCGTCCGGCCTGCAACGTTATTGCCGTGTCTCCGCATGAAACCATCGTCCGCCGCTTGCAGATGAATTGGGGCGTCCAGGCCGTTATCGGCGAAGAAGCCGTAGATACTGATGCTGTTGTGGATAACGCTATTTTTGCCGCTCTCGACAATGGTTTTATCAAGACTGGTGATCTCGTCGTCCTGACTGCGGGTGTACCCGTAGCCAAAGCCGGCTCTACCAATATGATCCGTGTCCAGGTAGTTGGCGATGTCCTGCTTCGTGGTACCGGTATAGGCCGTAATTCAGCTATCGGCCCCGTTTGCGTTGCTACCGATACGGAATCGTTGAAGAAAAACTTCAAAGACGGCTGCGTACTCGTCGTAGAATCAGCCAGAAATGAATGGGTTGATTATATGAAACGTGCCGGCGCTCTTGTTTCTGAAGAAACAGGTCTTTCCAGCGATTCGGCTATTGTAGCCATTAATTTAGGCCTGCCGACGATTATCGGTGCTAAGAATGCCATGAATTCCTTTGAAAATGGCGAAGTCGTTACGGTAGACTCCAGCCGGGGAACTATTTTCCGTGGCGTTACCAATGCCCGCTAAGGGGATAGAAACTGGTTTACAGATTTAAGAAACATCAAAACTCTTTCGCAGATGATCTGCGGAAGAGTTTTTTTGATGGTGCGGACAGAAATCAGTAAATACAATAAACGGTATCTTTAATATCGCCGGGGATTGATGTATAATGTGTAATAAGTAATTCATTCCTATAATGCATAGCAAATGCGATACTTATTACATATAAATATGAAAGAACGTGATCATATTGGCGACCAGCTGGGTGCTGCTGCAAGAAATCGTAAAGTTATTTCTTATCATGTGTATGGGGTTTGCCCTGATTAAATCAGGACACCTGAAATCATCGGACGGGCGGTCTTTATCTGTGCTGCTGGTCTATCTCATTATTCCTTGTGTCATCATTCATTCGTTTCAAATCGATGCGGCCGATGAAGTGAAGCAGGGATTGGTGTTTGCGTTTGGTGCCGCCGTTTTTGTTCATATCTTTTTTATCTTGTTGACGAAGGTACTGAAGCCCGTATTTCACTTGCAGATCATAGAACGGATTTCTATGATCTATACCAATGCCGGGATATTGGTCATCCCGTTGGTCCAGGCCATCTTAGGCCAGGAATATGTCATTTATTCCTGTGCGTTCATGATGGTCCAGTTGATTTTTTTATGGACCCATGCTGCGTATACCATGAATTCCAGCGAGGGGATACAAATCCACAATATCCTGCATAATATAAACGTCATCGCCATTATCGTGGGGTCGCTGCTGTTTTTATGCCATCTGCGCCTGCCGCCGCTTATCGATCAGACAATCGCCATGACGGGTTCGATGATCGGGCCGGTGGGGATGCTGATCACCGGCATGGCGATAGCGGAAAGTTCATTGCGGGATGTATTTATGCATTGGCGAAGTTATATACCTATTATGCTGCGGCTGGTGGTGTATCCGCTCCTTTTGATTGCCGTCTTTGCCGTGCTGGGTGTCGTGGGCTGGCTTGCGGATGGTAAGAATGTGCTGATGACCGTATATATTGCGTCCATTACGCCGACAGCAGCTGTCGTTACGTCTATGGCGCAGCTTTATCGTCAGGATCCGACATATGCGGCGGCACTTTGTGTCGTATCAACCATCCTGTCTATCGGTACGATGCCGGTCCTGTTATATGTATTTATGATGGTTTTGTGAAGACCGGTGAAGCGGAATCAAAGATAAAATGAAATGACCGGTATAATCGTATATTTTGATAGTTTTTTGACATCGCAGAGGAGAAAAACTGCGATTTCTTTTTGCTTTTAATGGGATAAAAGTCAAATAGAGAACATGATAATAATGCATGAAAAACATTAAACCTAGACAATATAGGAATAGGATGAACGTTTTACTGACAAACCTCTTGCTAAAAAAATAGATTCAATGTACAATGAAGATAACAAATGGACATCCTATTAATGCAAAATGCACATATATGATGACGTTTTTAACTAAAAGCATACGCAACTTATAAAAAACAATAATTTGCTACATAAACGTTAAACTATAAGTGAATCATAACTGCTAAAGAAAGGTGCGTTGCACTATGGAAAAATGGATTGATGCTGCCAGACTTACGGCTTTTGTTGGTCATGCCGGCAGTGGAAAAACAGAAATAGCCATTAACACAGCCTTGGCCCTGGCAAAGCTGGGACACCCTTTTGCACTGGCTGATCTAGATATCGTAGACCCATATTTTCGGTGCCGGCGGTGCAAAGATCTTATTGAAGAAAAAGGCGGACGACTGATTGCCAGTTCTCAAGCTGCGATGGATGCTGATTTACCGTCTATGCCGCCGGAAGTATTTGCTTTATTTGATAATCCGGATTTGTATGGCGTAATGGATATCGGCGGTGATCCTGCCGGAGCCAGAGTCATAGCCCGTTACCGGCATGAACTGCAGAAATGTGGTGCCCGGGTCTTATGTGTGGTCAATGGCAATCGTCCCTTATCCAACACGCCGGAAAAAGCGGTTGATTATGTACAGCGGATTGCCGAGATGGCAGGTATGAAGATAGACGGACTTATCAATAATACCCATTGTTGTCAATTGACTTCGCTGGAAGATATCCGCTTTGGTGCGGAATTGACCCAAAAAGTATCGGTAGTAACCGGAATCCCCGTGGTTTGCCATGCTGTCCCACAAGAGCTGGCAGACCGGGCTTCGGATTTTGTATATCCTATATTTCCCATGACACTGTATATGAGAAAACCATGGGAGCAATCACCTGCAAAAGAAAGGAGTATTTGACGTATGGCAATGCATTTGACTTTTAGAAAAGAGCGCTGCAAGGGTTGCGGCCTCTGCATATCTGTTTGTCCCAAACAGATTTTGGCCTTGGAAGAAGGCACTAATATTAAAGGCTATCGTCCGGCTCATTGTACTGATGAATCCCAATGCGTTGGTTGCGCAAGCTGCGCAAGAATCTGTCCGGACTCGATCATTACGGTTGAAAAAGACGACTGAGAAAAGGAGTGAAACAGGTCCATGAAAAAAGAAATTTGGAAGGGCAGTGAAGCAATCGCTGAAGCCGCTATACGTGCCGGCTGTCGTGGTTTCTTCGGATATCCTATAACACCTCAAAATGAAGTTCCTGAATATATGTCTCATGAAATGGCAAAACATGGCGGCGTTTTTGTACAGGCCGAATCAGAATTAGCAGCAATCAATATGGTATACGGTGCTTCTGCTACGGGCGTCCGGGCGATGACATCTTCGTCTTCTCCGGGTATCAGCCTGAAACAGGAAGGTATCAGTTATATGGCAGGGGCTATGTTGCCGGCAGTTATCGTTAATACGATGCGCGGTGGCCCTGGCCTCGGTTCTATTCAACCGTCCCAGGCAGATTATTTCCAGGCTACCCGTGGCGGCGGCAATGGCGATTATCGTACGCCGGTCCTGGCACCGGGTAATTTGCAGGAAGCCGTTGACCTGGTACAGGAAGCTTTCGATATTGCCGATCAATATCGGACGCCTGTCGTCGTCCTCGCCGATGGTCTTATTGCACAGATGATGGAACCAATCGAATGGCATGAATATAAGAAACGTGATTTGCCGCCTAAAACCTGGGCTGCCAGCGGACGTGGCAATCGCGATCACAATAACTTTGTCAATTCCTTGTATATCGATGCGCCATCCTGTGAAAAACACAATCAGGATCTCCTCGATACATATAAAGAAATTGCAAAGAATGAAACCCGTTGGGAAGAATTAATGATCGATGATGCGGAAATCCTTATTACAGCCTATGGCACGCCGGCCCGTATTGCTATTACAGCAGCGGAAAACCTGCGGGCGAAGGGAATCAAAGCCGGAGTGTTCCGTCCGATTACCTTATGGCCTTTCCCGTACAAACGGCTGCGTGAAATCGTGGATCAGTCGTCTGTAAAAGTTGTTCTGGATGTTGAAATGAGCGGCGGTCAGATGTTGGAAGATGTCAATCTGGCAGTAGTCGAACATAAACCGGTAAAATTCTATGGCCGTCTTGGCGGTGTCATTCCGACGGTATCCGAAATCGAAAGAGCAGCAGAAAAAGCAATAGGGGAGGTAAAATAGCATGAAAACGATCTATGCAAAGTCAAAAGGACTGCAGGATACGGAATTGCATTATTGCCCCGGCTGTGGTCATGGTATAGTACATAAATTGGTAGCGGAAACGTTGGAAGAAATGGGTGCTGTTGACACAGCTATCGGTGTCTGCCCTGTAGGATGTTCGGTTTTTGCCGGCAATTATTTTGCGTGTGATATGATTGAAGCCTCTCACGGACGTGCTCCTGCCGTAGCTACGGCAGCGAAACGGACGCATCCCAATGTGCCTGTATTCACCTATCAGGGTGATGGTGACCTGGCCTCTATCGGTGCAGCTGAAATCGTACATGCGGCAATGCGCGGTGAAAAATTTACGACTATCTTTATTAACAATGCGATTTATGGTATGACCGGCGGCCAGATGGCTCCGACTACGCTGATCGGGCAGAGAGCTACGACCTGCCAAAGCGGGCGTACTGTACAGCAGGCCGGCCATCCTATGCGGGTTGCTGAAATGCTGTCGACGTTGGACGGCCTGGTCTATGCGGAACGGGTCTGCGTTGTCGATATTCCACACCTCATGAAAGCTAAAAAGGCTATTAAAAAAGCATTCCAGCGCCAGATGAACGGCGATGGCTTTACATTCATCGAAGTTCTCAGCGCCTGCCCGACGAACTGGGGAATGGACATCCATCAGGCCAATAAATGGCTTATGGATAACATGGCTGCTTATTATCCTCTCGGCGTAGTAAAAGATACGGAGGTGAAATAACATGAAACATGAAGTCATCCTTTCCGGTTTTGGCGGTCAAGGTGTTATGTCAATCGGTAAAAACCTCGTTGAAGCAGGTGTAGAAGAAGAACTGCACGCTTCGTGGGTTCCTTCTTATGGTCCTGAAATGCGTGGCGGCACGGCTAACTGTACGGTTATCCTCAGTGATGAACGTATCGGATCACCTATCGTAGAACATCCGTCGGAAATCATCGTTATGAACCGGGCAGCATTAGCTAAATTTGGATCGCATGTACTGCCGGGTGGCACGATTTTCATTAACAGCAGTATCGTTCCCGATAAAGTGGATCGGACGGACGTCAAAGTATATTACGTACCGTGCGATGATATCGCTCGTGAATTAGGCAACCTCAAAGTCAGCAATATGGTTATGCTTGGCGCATATGTTGCAGCGACGAAGATTTTGAAAGTGGCGACGATTGAAAATATGATCAATGAAATGTTCAGTGGTAAGAAAGCGAAACTCATACCCTTGAATATGGAAGCGTTAAAACGCGGTATTGCCTGCGTAGAAGGTTAAATAATAAAGGGATACCTTTACGGAAATATTTTATGGGTCTTCCTGATATAAAAGGCACGGGAGCATTGTCTTGCTTCCCGTGCCTTTATACGTTGCAACTTTTTTTGCATGCGATTAGCACATCTTGCTTTTGATGATTTGTAGTTGCAACGAAAAAGGAGGAAATTAATTATTTTATATTTATGTTACAGATAGATAAAAACTTAAAAGATGATGATAGGGATACCTGCTGATATGTTGAATACTACGATAAAAGTTCTTTTAAAAAGGACATGTTAAAAGATGATTTAAAAGTATAATATAAATGATAAAAAGTATTTACCATAATAAATTTTTGTGATATACTTTGAGTACAACGTAAAAGTAAAACGTATATCTTAATTGTTTTAATGTAATGATTAAAAACAACAATATTATATACCGGATTTACTGAGAACGAATACATACATATCGATTCATAGCATCCTTTTGTAGGGGACATAAGGGGCTATACATATAAGCTGACGAGGGGACGGCTGTACCGTTTAATTTACCTTGTCTTTTTTAATATTCAGATTCAGAATATGAATGTATTGGGAGGTTTTGACGTATGAATTCAACAGCAGCGCTGGCTCGCCAGGCCGGCATGACGGATGCGGAATGGAAGACCGCCGTCAAGTTCGACAGCACCGATTGGGGCTGGATCATCATGAGCATCGGCATGGCAATCGGTGCCGGCATTGTTTTTTTACCGGTCCAGGTAGGACTCGTGGGTATTTGGGTATATTTGTTTTCAGCTATTATTGCATATCCGGCTATTTATTTATTACAGCGCCTGTTCATCAACACGTTGGTCGACTCGCCGCGGTGTGAAGATTATCCTGGCGTCATTACAGGATATCTTGGTAAAAACTGGGGCTTTTTGTTAGGGATATTATATTTCCTCAGTATCCTCATTTGTGTGTTTATGTATTCGACGGCCCTGACCAATGACAGCGCGTCGTTCCTGTATTCCTTTGGAGTGACCAGTACGTTATTATCAGACAGCCCTTTTTACGGATTGGCGATTATCTGTTTTATGGTCCTGGTAGCTTCCCGTGGAGAAAAGGTACTGTTCAAAATATCGACGCTGATGGTCCTGACCAAGCTGCTGGTAGTCATCTGTCTGGGCGGAATCATGATACAGCATTGGAATCTGGCCAATATCGGGACGTTTCCTGATCTGGGATTCCTGATCAAAAATACCATTGCCATGCTGCCGGTGACGCTGACATCTATCTTATTCATTCCCAGCATCAGTCCGATGGTTATTTCGTACCGTTCATATAACAAATCCATTCATGTAGCCCGGTATAAATCCATGCGGGCCATGAAGATAGCCTTTTCTATTTTATTTATCACCGTTTTTTCCTATGCTATGTCGTTCAACCTGGCGATGGGACATGAACAGGCCGTCATGGCGTACACGCAGAATGTCTCGGCATTGGCGATCGTAGCCAGAGGGTTTGATGGCAGTGCCGTCAAGATTTTCAGCCTGATATTAAATATCTTTGCGGTTATGACAGCGTTCTTCAGCGTTTTCCTGGGTTTCCGGGAAGCCTGCCATGGTATTGCCATGAATATCCTGCGGCGTTTTGTTCCCGAAGATAAAATCAGCAAAAAAACCGTCCGCATCGGCATCCTGGTATTTGCAATCCTCGTTTCCTGGGGTGCAATCGTTCTCAATGCCCCGGTATTGAAATTACTTACGTTGTTAGGTCCGATTTTCGGTCTGATCGCCTGCCTGATTCCGGCGTACCTGGTATATAAGGTCAAGGGCTTGCATCAGTATAAAGGCATTTCACTCGTTTTAATCGTCATTGCCGGCGTATTGCTTATTATTTCACCGGTATTGGCCTTCTTATGATGGTTTACCTAACCATGGTTTACATACCCTGTTATATTTCCTAATGCAAAAGACCGTCTTCGGACGGTCTTTTGTGCATATTATTCATGGACAGGGTATGGCGGCGTAAACGATGCTTAAGAAAAATATTTGCATAGTTAAACGATTATTTAAATAAAAACACGCTATGGTGTCTTGACAATACAGATTTTTAGGCGTAATATACGACTCAACAACTAAACACTATCTATGAAAAACCCGTGAGGCGGAAGTAAAAATAATGATGTGCATGTACAGAGAGCCGGGATGCTGAGATCCGGTCAAAGCAGCTTATTAAATGGACCGCTGAGGGCGCAGTCAAAGGTGTAAACCGAGTATTCTGCGACGTGAAGGCATACGTCAGTTGCCGGGAATATGATAGTATTCCGACGAGAGCAGGAGAGGAGTATCCTTTTCTGAAACAAGGTGGTACCGCGGATTTATCCGTCCTTGACAATATTTATTGTCATGGACGGATTTTTTTATGGGGGAATGATATACATGATGTCGCTGGAAGAAGTAAAAGCGTATGGAGAAAAATATAAAATCGTACCGATTAGCCGCAGCATATATTCCGATGTGCGCACGCCCGTCGAAGTACTGCGGATCCTTAAACATGTAAGTCCCCGTTGTTATTTACTGGAAAGTATGGAAGATGCCAAGCGCTGGGGACGCTATACTTTTCTGGGTTTCGATCCGCAGATGGAAATCATGTGCAAAGACAATGTCATCCATATTAAAGCCGGTACGGATGTGACAGTCAAAGCCGCGAAACCGGATGAATTCATCCGGCAGATCTTAGCGGATAATACATCGCCGAAGATTGCCAATCTGCCGCCTTTCACCGGCGGGCTGGTAGGATATTTTTCATACGATTACATGAAATATGCAGAACCGGCGTTAAAGATACAGGCGAAGGATGATGAAGATATTCCCGATTTTGATTTATATCTGTTTGACAGGGTCATCGTCTTTGATAATTTAAAACAGCAGATTATCCTGATCGCCAATATACGCCTCGATGCGGTAGAAGAAAATTATAATAAAGCCGTATTGGAATTGGAAAAAATGGAAGAACTTATCCATGCAGGGAAAAAGGCAGAACCGGAACCCCTTCGCTTACAAGGGCCGTTCCAGGCGCTGTTCAACAAGGAAGAATATTGCAACATGGTCCGTAAAGGCAAAGAATATATCCGTGAAGGCGATATCTTCCAGGTGGTGTTGTCCAACCGGATGAAAGCAACCGCGACAGGAAGCCTGTTCGATACCTATCGGGTCTTACGGACGGTGAATCCGTCACCGTACATGTTTTATTTTTCCGGCGAAGATATCGAAATCGCCGGCTCGTCACCGGAAACACTGACCCGGCTTCATGATGGGGAATTATTTACATTTCCGTTGGCCGGGACGCAGCCCAGAGGAGCCACGCCGGAAGCCGATAAAAAGCTGGAAGAGGAGCTGCTCCATAATCCCAAAGAGTTGGCGGAACATAATATGCTGGTTGATTTGGGACGTAACGATCTGGGACGACTCAGTAAATTCGGCACAGTCCATGTAGAAAAATATCTGGATGTATTACGGTTTTCCCATGTCATGCATCTTGGCTCGACGGTAAGCGGCAAAATCCGTGATGATAAGACGGCAGTCGATGCCATCGGTTCGGTCCTGCCGGCGGGGACGCTGTCAGGAGCACCGAAAATTCGCGCCTGCCAGATTATCGACGAACTGGAAGGTTGTAAACGGGGAATCTACGGCGGGGCCATCGGGTATATTGATTTTACGGGCAACATGGATACGTGCATCGGCATTCGGCTGACCTATAAAAAAGGGGATACGGTATATGTCCGTTCCGGGGCCGGCATCGTTGCCGACAGTATACCGGAAAAAGAGTATCAGGAATGCATCAATAAGGCGAAGGCCGTCGTGACAGCCTTGGAACAGTCCAATGGGGGGATAGACAATGATAGTATTAATCGATAATTACGATAGTTTTTCCTATAATCTCTACCAGCTGTTGGGGCAATTCAATCCGGATATTACGGTCATCCGCAATGATGCGAAAACCATAGAAGAAATCGAAGCGATGCATCCGGATCACCTGATTATTTCTCCCGGGCCGGGACGCCCGGCTGATGCCGGTATTTGTGAAGAAGCGGTTTTGAAATTCGCCGGTAAAATCCCAATCTTAGGCGTTTGTCTGGGACATCAGGGGATATGCGAAGCATTCGGGGGGGAAATCACATACGCGTCTCAGCTCATGCATGGCAAACAATCCGTCGCTTCCATCCATACGGACAGCCCGATTTTTAAGAATTTGCCCGCTGAAATCGATGTGGGGCGGTATCATTCGCTGGCTGTCGATCCGGAATCATTGCCGGATTGCCTGGAAGTACTGGCAGAAACGAAAGACCATGAAATCATGGCGGCGGGTCATAAAAAATATCCGATTTACGGCTTGCAGTTCCATCCGGAATCCATATTGACACCGCAGGGGCCGATTATTATTCAGAATTTTTTGAACATACGCAGATAGGAAACGATAAGTAATACATATGATGTTTTCATAAGGGGGAAGCAGGATGATTGAAGAAGCGACAGCTAAATTAGTACAAAATATAGATTTGACGATGGACGAAACGACACAGGTTATCGATGAAATCATGGATGGGAAATCGACGCCGGTCAAGACAGCGGCCTTTCTCGTGGCCTTGCAGGGGAAAGGGGCGACGGTTACGGAAATCACGGCTTGTGCCAAATCGATGCAGTCCCATGCCACGCCGATTCCTCTGGAAGCGGGACGTTTGGAAATCGTAGGTACCGGCGGCGATAAATCACATTCTTTCAATGTATCGACGACGGCGGGGTTCGTTTGTGCGGCCGGCGGCTGTAAAGTTGCCAAGCATGGTAATCGGGCGGCTACATCCCAAAGCGGCGCAGCCGACTGCATTGAAGCGTTGGGAGCCAATCTGAAAGAAGACCCGGATGACTGTGTTCATTTAATGGATAAAACCGGTTTCTGTTTTCTCTTTGCCCAGCATTATCACAAGGCCATGAAATATGTCGGGCCGGTTCGGAAAGAACTGAGCGTGCCGACGGTATTCAATTTATTGGGGCCGTTGACTAATCCGGCTCATGCGGATCACCAGGTCTTAGGTGTATATGCTGCCGAATTAGTCGAACCCATGGCACATGTACTCCGGAGGATGGGAGTCGTACGGGGGATATCCGTTTTCGGAACGGATATCATGGATGAAATATCGGCTTCGGCACCGACTAAGGTTTGTGAATTCAATGGGGACGAATTCAAGAGCTATACGATTGAACCGGAACAATTCGGATTAAAGCGGGGATTGAAATCCGAAATCGTCGGCGGGACGCCACAGGAAAATGCAGACATAACACGCCGTATCCTCGGGGGAGAAAAGGGCACGCGCCGCAATGCGGTTATCTTGAATGCCGGTGCCGGCCTGTATATCGCCGGTAAGGCGGCTACGCTGGAACAAGGGGTACGTCAGGCGGAAGAACTCATTGACAGCGGGAAAGCATTGGAAGCATTACAGTCCTTTGTCGAAGAAAGCAATCGGGCATAAGAAATAACGGTGTCTGGGGGAAATTCTGTATAGAAAGAGGTGCTGCATGATACTAGATGATCTGACAGCAGCCGTGGCGAAACGGCTGGTTACGGACAAACGACATATTTCGCCGCAGGAAATGAAACAGAACGCATTGGCAGTACCGGGAAAAGAGGGATTTCCTTTTGAAGCAGCGCTGGGGAAACCGGAGTTGTCCTTCATTTGTGAAGTAAAACGAGCGTCGCCTTCCAAAGGGCTCATCGCACCGGAATTTCCATATGTGGATATTGCCAGAGAATATGAAAAGATAGGAGCAGCGGCCATATCCTGTCTGACAGAACGGGATTACTTCAAGGGAAGTACCCGGTATCTGCAGGAGATAGCGGCAGCAGTGACCATACCGGTACTCAGGAAAGATTTTATTATCGATGAATACCAGATATATGAAGCACGGGCCATCGGCGCAGCGGCAATACTGCTGATTTGTGCGGTCCTCGATGATGAGAAGCTGGTACGCTTCTTCAATCTGGCGCAGGAGTTAGGATTATCGGCGCTGGTCGAAGCCCATGATGAACGGGAGGTGCAGCGGGCGATCGCCTGCGGTGCCCGTATCATCGGAGTGAATAATCGCAATCTGAAAGACTTTACGGTTTCTCTGGATACGAGCTGCCGGCTGCGGGCACTCGTTCCGCCGCAGATCCGTTTCGTAGCTGAAAGCGGTATCCGCACCCGGGCACATGTCGACAAACTGCGTCAGCATGGCGTCGATGCCGTGCTCATCGGTGAAACGCTTATGCGCAGCCCGGATAAGCAGGCTATGATCGATGAATTAAGAGGAATATCCCATGGTTAAAGTCAAGCTATGCGGGTTAAAGCGGCCTTGCGATATCGAGTGGGCGAATGAAGAACGGCCGGATTTCATCGGCCTTGTCTTTGCCGGCCAAAAGCGGCGCGTATCGGATGAACTGGCCGGCGAATTGAGAAGACTGTTAAGGAAGGATATCCC
>JALCDF010000023.1 GCA_022641375.1 Megasphaera sp.
GCCTGCATTTCCTGTGTATAGGCCTGCATTTCCTGTTCCTTGGCTACGGCCATGGCACGCCGTTCTTCGGCTTTGGCCTGGGCAATCTGTTTATCCGCTTCGGCCTGATCTGTCTGCAGACGGGCGCCTATGTTACGGCCTACATCGACATCAGCGATATCGATGGACAGAATTTCAAATGCTGTCCCGGCATCCAGTCCTTTGCCCAGGACGGTTTTTGAAATTTTATCCGGGTTTTCCAACACCTGCGAATGATCTCCGGCCGAGCCGACACTGGTAACAATACCTTCACCGACACGGGCGATGACCGTCGCTTCGCCGGCACCGCCGACCAAGCGGTCGATATTCGCACGGACCGTAACGCGAGCCCGGACTTTAAGTTCAATCCCATTCTGCGCCACTGCAGAAATGAACGGCGTTTCGATGACTTTCGGATTTACGCTCATCTGCACGGCTTCCAGCACATCCCGGCCAGCCAAATCGATAGCACAGGCCCGTTCAAAGGTCAGCGACATGGTAGCCCGATGCGCTGCAATGAGTGCATCGACTACTCGGTCGACGTCACCACCGGCCAGGTAATGCGCTTCCAACTGATTCACATTCACATCCAGCCCGGCCTTATTGGCCTTGACCAGCGGCAAGATGATTTTGGACGGTACGACGCGGCGCAGACGCATGCCGATCAGATTGACGATACCGACCGATACGCCGGCTGCCATCGCCGAAATCCACAAACCGATTGGTACAAAATGTAAAAACACCGATATGAGAACGATAGCTGCCACAATAATAATAACCGGCACAGCTATCAGTGTGAGAATAGACATCATAAGCCTCCTTCTGACGGGCTGCCTCCAGGCGCCCCCAACAAATTACAGTATCAGCCGCAGTTACTTCCGCTGCGGTACCGGTTCGACGACGACACGAGTTCCTTCTACTTTGATTACCCGGACATCGACATCACGGTCGATAAACGCCCCGTTAGAAACGGCATCGACGCGTTCCTTGCCGATACGTATCGTCCCGGCTGGCCGTAATATCGTAATGGTCCGTCCCCGCTGATACAGATATCCGCTCTTATCACTTTGTGATGAATATCCCTTATCAACAGTCGAACGATTTTTTAACGAAATTTTATCGAGCAAGCGGCTTTTCGGCAATTTTTTGCCGATGAAATAAAAAACGATAATGGCCAGGACGGTCCCGCCGGCCAACATATATACCGCATCCACATTAGCTCCCAACATAAAAAACAAACTCCCAAACAGCAGCAGCACGCCGACAAGACCAAAGATACCGACACCGGGCGAAGCTAATTCCAAGGCAATAAATAAGAAACTGCTGATAAACGCACCGATGACCTTCAGGCTGTCCGCCACGGATTCATCACCGGAAAGGACCAGGATACCTCCCAGGATAATTGCGGTAATGATACCGATGCCGATACCGGCCATTTTAATTTCCACCAGGACGGCGACAAGGATCAGGGTGATAAAAAGAGTACGCACATATTCATTTTGCAGGACGCCGATCATGGCATCCCGCCAATTTCGGTCCTCATAGATAGTTTGCGAATCTCCCAGACTGTACAATGCCAGGGCTTCGCTGATTGTATCCGCCGTACCGTCGGCCATATTCAGCGCCCGGGCCTGGCTGTCGGATAAGGAAAGGATTTTCCCCGCTTCGGCATAGCCGGGATATCCATCCGTCTTATCGACCATCGCTGCCGCTATGGCAGGATTATGGCCGTTCTTTTCTGCAGTCGCCATAAATTCCGACTTGAGCGCTGCAATGTTCTTCTCTGTATTCGGAATCGGTTCAGCCGCACCGATACTGCTTCCCGGTGCCATCACGATATGACGGCACGATAACGCAATCAGCGCTCCTGCCGACCAGGCCCGGCTTTCTACATACGCCATCGTGGGAATATTCGTATGCTGCAGCATATCACGGATTTTCAGTGCGCTGTCCACACGTCCTCCCAGTGTGTTGATGGAAATAACAATGGCCCTGTCTTCACTTTTTTCTGCTTCCTCGATACCGCGCTGAACCAGTGCGGCCTGACTGCCATCTATCTCGCCGGAGATAGAAATCACATGAACCGTATCGGCAGCCCATGCCATCCGTACAGGCATACAAAAACAGAGTAACACTAACAAGGCCCCCCAAAAAAGGCGCCAATATTTGTTCACGAAATCACCTCCCGTTATTTACCGGAGTTCTCAGGCAATGCAATACACAGGAAATATCCGGCTTGCTGTAATTTCAGCAATTCTTCCGGAGAAATATTGCGGGCGGCTTGTTTTTCCAGTTCTTCAATGGGTTTGGCATCGATCAGACGAATTTTTTCAACCACCGCTTCATATACCGTCGGTGGTTTATTGTCCTTGATCCAATCGGCCATATGATCCAGCCATTTACGGCATGTCCACATATTTTCGCCATGATTATGGCCCCGCAATATTTGAATTTGTTCCTGTTCCGGTATTTTGGCCAGGAACCAGTTCCATTTTTCTCTGGCTATAAGATAGTGGTACAATTCATCAACAGGACGAATATGCTGTTCATGAAGTTCTAACGTATACCGTGACCAAAATAAACTCAGTGTCATACAGACTACCTCCAAATATATAGAACTATTACAGTCTTCTTTATACAATTCCACATTATACGCTAAAATCCTCTTTTTTGCGAAAAATATCCCGGCCTGATATGATGTTTCCATCATCAGACCGGGATTCCAGGGGAAGGAAGTATAAAGTACGCTTATGCTTCTGCCATAGGGGCAGTAATCACAGCGCCCTCCATACTATTGGAAGTACTGCTGTCCGGTTGTAAATATTCCAGACATGTAGCAGTTATATGTGTTAAATCTGCATCGCTGACCCCTAAATCAGAGGCCGTGCAATCCAGATGTAACGCCTCAGTAACAGCCCGCAGGCGGGATGCACAATCATCTGCCGTAAAGCCGCCCAGCATACGGGCCAGCTTCCCGAACTTGAAGATATCATTCTTATACATCACCGCTAATATGCGTGGTGCCAATACACTTAAGAACCGTTCCGGTACCGCTTCTTTTCTGTCGGCCGCCGCATGAAGAACGGCTTCCATCATAGGATCACTGGTCACATGAACAGCCATGCTGCCAATCATGCCGCCCAGGACAACCGCTTCCCAAACATTCTGACGAGCTGTATCTTCACAAGCTTCTGCCAGGTGATGATGCAACAGAGAAATCCCATACATCGCCATGACATCCACCAGGGGCTGCGCCGCCGGTGCCATATGGGCACTGATATTCTGGCACAAGGCGGTAAATCCTGCCTGTGCTATATTGCGTCTGCTCATCCCTTTCATGCAATCCGGATCGGCGATAATCGTCTTAGCCGTCAATGCAGAATGACTGATCCGTTTCACCTTGCCATCCTTTGCCAATAACGAAAAGGCCGGTGACGTTGCCGCAGGACAATCAAATGTCGTCGGCACGAATATCAGAGAAACTGCCGTCCCACTGGCATTTTCTTCATCCATCGCATAGGCAATGCTCTTGGCACAATCGATTACGTCATTGCCGCCTACGGCGACGATGATATCGCAGCCATCCTGCTTCGCCATATCAGCACCATTGGCTGTCAAAACAGACCGTATCGGGCCCATGGCATGCGCAAAAACAGAATATTTCATACCGGACTTGCTGAAACTATCTGTAATATCCTTGAACAGGCCACTGCCTGTGTATGCGGCAGTATCCGCCACAAGCAGTGCTTTCGTACCAAACGGTTTGGCTATGTCCCCAATCGTGCGGCTCTTGCCGCTGCCAAATACGAGCGGCGTATCTACGGTAAAGGAAAAATTAACCGGCCGGACCGCATAGGCCACAGGGCCTGTCGCTTTGACATCATGCATGGCCGATTCCATCGCCAGGCCAAATGCTGCATCGCGATCGGCTTCTTCAGCCCCTTCTTCAGCTACATCCACATGCGTCGCAAAATTGGCGCCGTATTTTGTCTTACAATATACCCCAAAGATAACACCCAGGATACTCCATATGAGTACCATGGCCCATTCCTGCGGAACCAACGCCGCCGGTGACCCCGGAACCATGTACATGATAACCATGAAGCCGGACATCAGGACGGCCATCGTCCCAACAAATTTATAATGATTGACTTTATAAGGGCGGGCCATCGCCGGTGCCTTTTTACGTAAAATCATAAAAGATATGGATACCATACAATAGGCCAGGCAGCAGCCGAAGTTGCCGGCATCTACGACCCAGACCAGCATTTTTCTGCCGAAAAACGGTGCGATGACAGATAACAGGCCGATGAGGATCAAGGCATTGATCGGCGTCTTATATTTCTTATGAAGAACGCCGAAGAAACGGGGAATCATATATGATTCTGCCATAGAATACATGGCCCGGCTGCCGCCGATCATGAAGGAATTCCAGCTGGTAACAATCCCGCAAAGGCCGCCGATAATCAGGACTTTAGCCATCGCCGAACTGCCGAAAGCAATGGACATCGCATCTGCTGTAACCAGACCGCCGACGCCTTTCATGGCCAATGCGACTTCAGAAGAATTCATGACATAGCCGACACCGCCGATAATCAATGCATAAAAGGCAACTGCTAACACGATGGATAAAATCAGGATACGACCGATTTTTTTAAGAGATACCGTAATTTCTTCAGCTGCCTGCGGAATGACGTCAAACCCGATAAAATAGAACGGCGTCATCACGGCAACCGCAATCGTCCCTTTTAACATCTCATCTGTAGTAGCCCCCATAAACAACTGGCCATCCAGATTAGCCATATCCCCGGTCACCGCCGAAGCTGCAATGAGCAGGATACCGACGCCGCCGATAATAACCGTCAGGACGGTCTGCAGGATAGCTGCCGTCTTGGCACCGCGGATATTGATGTAGGTAATGAGGATAGCTACTACGATAGCCGTTATCAGCCACGATGCATAAATTTCAAATCCCGCTACGGAATACATGTATCCCTGCAGGAAATCAGGATAAATATAGGTGATAATGGTAGGCATCGCGCAAGCTTCAAAACAAACGACACTGACATACCCTAACACGATTGCCCACGTACAAACGAACGATCCCAAAGGCCCCATGGCCTTGAAACTAAAGACATGTTCGCCGCCGCACTGCGGCATAGCAGAAGTCAGTTCGGCGTAAGTCAGACCTACAAAAAATACCATGATGCCGCCGATAACAAAGCCCAGCATAGCGCCTAATACGCCGCCTCTGGTGATCCAGTCACCCGTAGAGACGACCCAGCCCCAGCCGATCATAGCGCCAAAGGCAATAACCAGTACATCCCAGGCACTCAATACTTTATCGAATTCAGATTTTTTCGTCGCCATACTAGTCCCCCCTTAGCTGTTTTCAAACCGCATCTCTACAAAAGACTGAATGAATTTTGCTGTCTGTTCCCAGCCCAGTGCGCTGCTGTCCACTAACAGATGGCGATTATGACGATCGCCGCGATAGGTGCCGGTAATATATTTATACCGCCGATGCAGCATCGTATCTGCCTGACGGATAACTTCCGTAGCATGACGCTGGGAAACATTCATTGTTTCCATGATATGTTCGACCCGTGCTTCTTTCGGTGCATATACAAATACATTGATCGCATCCGGCTCCCCTTTGAGGATATAGTCGCTGCAGCGTCCGATAATGATACAGGATGAACGAGCCATCTTATGGATAACTTCGAATTGCGTATAAATCACTTTATTCGATAAATTGGCATATCGCGTTCCCAACGACGTTTCGATGCCAAAGGGAACAAAATTCTTGTTATCCGCCTGTGCGACCAGTATCTTATCTACGCCTATCTTTTCAACTACTTTATCTACCAGATCACGATCATAATATTCAATTCCCAGTGATTTGGCCAGCATCCTGCCTATCTCCGGACCACCGGCACCATATTCACATCCCAATGTGATTACGAAATGTCTCATCTGCAACTCCCCCTTTATAATAATGCCTGCTGTCCCCCAACAGCAGGCATTCCCCTCTTGCATGTTCCGTCCGAATCCCTGATCATCTACATCAATTCTTTGACCGATGCCGCGATAATATCCACGGCTTTATCAACATGTTCTTTCTGCAAGATCAGCGGCGGTACCAACCGCAGGACATGTGTCCCTATGGCTGTCGTCAGCATTTTTTTATCAAAGCATTTATGCTTTACATCTACGCTGTTGATACCTTCTTCAAATTCCAGTCCCAGCATGCACCCCTGACCGCGTGCTTCCTTCAAGGATGGGATTTTCTTCTGGGCCTGTTCCAAAAAATATGCCCCCATTTTTTTGGCATTCCCGGCTAAATCCTTATCCAGCAATTCATTGACTTCGGCAAAGGCTGCTGCGCAGCATACCGGATGTCCCCCAAACGTACTGCCATGAGACCCCATCGTAAAGGCTTTGGCAACTTCATCGGTAGCACAAATGGCCGCAATCGGCATGCCGCCGCCCATCGCCTTGGCCATGGACACGATATCCGGCTTGATGCCATAGTTCATATAGCTCATGACCGCCCCGGTACGGCACCAGCCCGTCTGTACTTCATCGATGAGAAGCAATATCCCCTTTTCATCACAAAGTTTGCGCAGGCCTTTCAAGAATTCCGGTGTGGACGGATTGACACCGCCTTCCCCCTGGACCGGTTCCACCATGATGCCGATCGTGTTTTCCGAAACAGCTTCTTCAAACGATTGCAGATTGTTATATTCGGCATATTTAAATCCCGGTGTCATATCCCCAAACCCGATCTGGCAGGCATTGTCCGGCTGGCCGGTCGCGCTCATCGCCCCGAAGGTCCGGCCGTGGAACGATTCTTTTGCCGAAATGATTTCAAACTTATGCGGCCCGTATGTTTCAACGCCATATTTACGGGCCATCTTGATCATTGCTTCGTTGGCTTCTGTCCCGGAATTCTGATAAAAAATCTTATCCATGCCGATGGTCGTACAAATCTTTTCGGCCAGCAGCGCCTGCGGTACCGTGTACGGATAGTTAAAGGTCTGCATGATATCCATGACCTGGTCAATGACCGCCAGCACGATTTTATCATTGCAGCTGCCTGCACTGTTAACAGCTATCCCGGCATAAAAGTCCAGATACGGCGTTCCCTTTTCGTCGTATACATACATGCCCTTGGCCCGTTCGGCAACCATATCGAACCGTTCGTACGTTTCGATCATGTACTTGTCTACTTTGGCTTTGATATCTGCCTTTGTAACTCCCATGTCTTGCAATCTCATAACTGTTTCCTCCCCCATAGCCTCTTTCTGTAAAAAACAAGTACTACTGAATTACACCGATAAAATCCCCCTATACCAAAAAAAAACAGAGGCATGGAGCTGATTTGCATCAGGCTCCATCGCCTCTGTTTTCTGCTATAATTTTATCTTGATAACAGCATACTACTTTATAAAGTTAATGTCAATACAGTATATCTCTTTTATTTTTATTTATCTTTCCGTTTATCATAGTTTATTTTTCGTTGTCATTTGTTTTATTCATTTCATCCAATGATAATTGGAAACTCGGTACATATTCCTGCATAAAGCGCTCTACTTCAGGCATGGCCATGTCTTTTAGTTTCGCCCCTATCGTTTCCCGGGCATCTTTAAATTCCCGGTTGCCGGCTGCCACTTCCTGCACACACTTCAAATAGGCGCTCAGCGTATCCGCGGCTTTGACAAAAGGCCATACGGGATTGTCCTCGGCCGCACAGATCATCGGCTTGTACGCATCCCGTAATTCCGGCGGCAACAGCCTGATCAGGCGTTGCTGCGCCAGTATCTCTACCTGCGCATAGGTTCGGTGCATGTCTTCGCTAAAATATTTTACCGGTGTTGGCATATCGCCCGTATATATTTCGGCCACATCATGATACATCGCCAAGACAGCCGCTTCGCGGGGATCCGTATGACCGCCGTAATAGGTATTGCTCATCAGGCACAACTGATACGCGATCATCGCTGTCTGCAATGTATGTTCCTGAATGTTTTCCTCCTGGGTATTGTGCATAAGACCCCAGCGGCGAATGAATTTCATCCGGCCCAGGATGGCAAAAAAATGGCTTTTCATCATTTATTTCCTATACAGGCCCATGGCATGGCAGACTTTGTCATACGTGACATTGGCTTTAGCATGCGCTTTGGCCGCCCCTTTTTCCAGGATATCATCCAATTCGGGATCGCCGACGAGCTGCTGATACCGCTGCTGGATCGGTTCCAGCGTACTGATGACGGCATCGGCCACATCTTTTTTGAATGCGCCATAGCCTTTATCGGCGTAAGCAGCCGTAATTTCATCATGGGTCTGATCGGTCATCGCCGACAAGATTTCAATCAGATTAGAAATACCTGGTTTCTGTTCCACATCATAATGAACAGAGTTTTCGCTGTCCGTCTGCGCCCGTTTGATTTTCTTTTCAATATCTTTCGGGTTGTCCAACAAATAAATCGTCGCCGTCGTATTATCATCGGACTTGCTCATTTTCTTCGTCGGTTCCTGCAAGCTCATGACACGCGTGCCGTCATGGCCCAGATAAATATCAGGAATCGTAAATACGTCTCCGTATACCCGGTTAAAACGCTGTGCCAGGTTGCGGGTGATTTCCAAATGCTGTTTCTGGTCATCACCTACGGGAACATAATTGGTCTGATACAACAGGATATCGGCAGCCATCAGTGGCGGATAGGTCAACAGACCGGCCGGAATGGAATCGCCGCGTTTGGAAGCTTTATCTTTATACTGCGTCATCCGTTCCAGTTCGCCTACATAGGATAACGTCGTCATGATCCAACCGAGTTGTACGTGTTCCGGTACTTCCGACTGTACGAACAATGTCGATTGTTCCGGGTCGAGGCCGGACGCAATGTAGATAGCAGCCAGCTGACGAGTCCGTTCATGGAGCATCTTAGGATCCTGCGGAACCGTAATGGCATGCTGATTGACGACACAGTAATAACATTCATTGCCTGCCTGGATCTTAGAAAAATTACGCAATGCTCCCAAATAATTGCCCAATGTTAAATTACCGCTCGGCTGAATTCCGGAAAATATAATAGACATGATTGTCCTCCTCATAGAAATAAAAAAGCCTTCCGTCCCCTATATACTTAGGGACGAAAGGAAAGTATTTCCGCGGTACCACCCTGGTTGGCAAACTGCCCGGCTCATCATGCACCTCATAGAAATGCACGCTCCCGATAACGGCGGAAAAGCCGGCGTTTCCTACTCTGATTCAGAACGCATCTCCCGGGCCCATTCCCAATTGTGCCTCCTGCCGGACTCACACTGCCACCGGCTCGCTGCAAGAAGGTGATACAACGGTACTTGCTCCCATTCATCGATGCTGTACAATATTTGATATCTCATTGTATAACCGATGTCAATGCTTGTCAAGATATTTTTCACCTGCCGCACACAACTATCCGTTCGTTTGCTGTATTTTTTGAATAACTACCGGAAGTTCAGTCATGTCCGTTATGACAAAATCAGCGCCGGCCTGCAGGAATACCTGCCGCACCACATCACGGCGTTCATCTTTTTCATATTCTGTCAGGCCCTCAAAGTTTTCTTTATCTAATCCCATGACAGAACTGCCATCTATGACTCCGACCGACCAGACACCTGCAGCATTTCCTTCGGCGATATCAGATACCGTATCACCTACTTTGACGACCTGTCTGACATCTGCTAGTTTCAATTCCATCATATTTTGAAATATCATGTATGGATAAGGCCGTCCCATACCCTTTGTCGCATCGGGGGAAATCCAGCAATCCGGTTTATACATCTGTTCCGCCGCTGTTTTTACGACAATTTCCATCATCTTATCAGTATACCCCGTCGTAGACCCTATTTTTACTCCCTGCTCTCGTAACATAACTGCTGTTTCCAAGACTCCCGGTTTCACTTTTGTATATTCTGCCAGCGTATCCAACAGTTCTGGTTCAAAACTACTATAAATACTATCAATATCCTGAGGTTGCCACGGTCGGGCATACACCCTCTGCCATTCAGCAGCAATCCGCTCCATAGACAACATGGTCTGAATATGGTCTCGTTTCAGCATTCCCATCGGTTTTCTTGTCTCTTCTTCCGTTACGATGACGCCGTTAACGGCAAAACTATCCATAAACGCTTTCACCGGAGCCATGCAGCCAAAATCAACGGTTGTCCCGGCCCAGTCCAGTATAACTCCTTCAATTTTCATATGAGTTGCCCCTCTTTCATGTAATCCGCAAAAATATGCAGAATATTTTTTACATCCGCCTTGTAAATTTCGCCAATATTTCCCAAACGGAACGTATCCTGTTCTGTCAATTTCCCCGGATAAATAACATACCCTCGAGCCTTCAAATACAAATACATATCACGAAAATCAAACACCCTATTCTGCGGATACAAAAACGTCGTGATAATCGGCCCCTGTATGTCTCTGTCAATATACGCATGGAATCCCAGTATTTCCATCCCATCCCGCAACATCCTGTTGATACGGACATAACGCGCATTCCGTACCATAATGCCTCCTTCGGCAGCTAATTCTTTTAAGGCTTGGGCAAAAGCTGCTACAACATGTGTCGGCGAAGTAAACCGCCATTTTCCATTGTCCCTCTCCATTATCTGCCACTGATCATATATATCCAGAGACAGACTTCGGGCTGTTCCCCGGGTCTGTTCTAAATCATCCGTACGGGCAATAATGAAAGAAAATCCCGGCACTCCCTGAATACATTTATTGGCACTGCTGATTAAATAGGTAATTCCAACCGCTGGTACATCAATATCCACACCGCCAAAACTACTCATGGCATCGACGATGAACTTTTTGTGATATGCCGTTGCCAACGCCCCGACGGATGCAATATCATTTAAAATTCCCGTCGTTGTTTCACTATGTACCATAGCAATATGTGTAATAGACCCATCCTTCTGCAATACCTTCTCTATATCACCAGCGTCAGGTATACTATCGTATTTTGTTTCTATTGTAACATACGGAATATGATGGTAATGGCAGATTGCGGTCATCCGTTTACTGTAAGCCCCATTGACAGCAATCAGGACCTTATCTTCATTTCTGATAACACTGGAAAAAACAGCTTCTACACCAAAAGTCCCACTGCCTTGCATGAGAATCGTCGTATAGTCGGCTTTGGCATGTGCCAATCGCAAAAGTTCCGAACGGATATATTGTGTCATCTGTTTATAGTCATCATCCCATGTGCACCGGTCTACGAGCATTTGTTCTTTGACCGGCACCGTCGTCGTCAGCGGTCCGGGAGTCAATAACTTATACGTATTTTTATCCATTACCGTCCTCCTTATTTTCCTTTAATAAGCTGCTGATGTTTTTTTAATAAATCAACGGTCAGCGGTTCCTTAAATTGCTTGGAATACGCCGGCTTAACAGCTTCATCTACGGTTTCGCCTTCATATAACGCCATCGGATAAAACTTCAACAATTCCTGACGACTGTTTTTAATGATACATGCCGCCATTTTCATCGCCAATTCCTTCTTTTTACTATCTCCTTTATTAACAACGGCAACGCCTTCAGTCAGGAAGAAATTCCCTTCCTGGGGATCAACAACTCGAATCGGCAGCCCTTTCCCTTGTTCTACTATGCCCTGCTGACGAAGGCCGAATCCAATAGCAACTTCACCGGATTTTACTTTTTTAAGTGGTCCTGAACCAGATTTTTCCATATGCGGACCCGCATTAGCTTCCAATTCTTTCAACAGTTTTGTTCCTTCTTGTTCACCATAGGTATCATATACGGCCTGCACTAACAACCATGCCGTGGAAGATCCCATAATATCCGGTAAGGAAATCTTATCCTTATAAATCGGCTTGGTTAAATCTTTGATAGATGTCGGCATCGGAAGATTTTCTTTTTGGAGTACTTCCGTATTCACAAAGAGCGCCCCGAACTGTCCTGTCGTCGGTTTGTAATAAGCCGGTGTCGGCTGAATCGTTTTGGCATCAAACGTCAAATCAGCAAACATCTGATTTTGTTTCTGTGCCGAATCCAGATAATACGTACTCATCGTAACCAAATCCGCTTCAATATTCTTTCCTTCGGCCATTAGCTTACCACCTAATTCTGATGTACCGAAAGACTGCATAACGTACTGTCCTTCAAACCCATTTTTATCCAAGGCATGTTTGAAAGCATCCTGAGCTTCCGGATCGGCATTGGTATAAATAACAACTTGTTCACCACTGGATACGTTACTGCTGTCACTGCTGCCACAACCAGCCATGCCGGCTGCCATCGTGAGTGCCAGACACCCTGCCACTACATACTGATACCACTTTTTCATTAGAAATCCTCCTTTTTGTCGCTTACACATTTTTGACAGTATTTTCTGATACTTCCGCCTGTTTCTGAAGATGGCCTATTTTCTCCGTTGAAAACGATTTTCCAGAAAATTTCCGGAATTTTCCTTTGATATGCAATACGATATCATCATGATTGGCCAGATAATCAAAGAAAGCTTTTACAAAAATATTCGTCAGAAAAATAAGCAAAGATAACACAAATACTTCATCATATTTCTCAAAATACTGAGCCTGTACGATTTTTGTCGTCATAACCATCGTTCTGGCACCGGTAATGAAAACAATGGCACTGATCGTAACCAGCGCTTGGACAAAAATGTAACTCAGCATTTGAAATACCGTAGACATCGTATTGGGAATAATCACGCGAAATACCGTTTTGATCCATGAATCTCCCATCAGGATACCTGTCGTTTCCCAGGACATATTCATTTTGGATAATGAAGCCTGAATCATTAGGTATGGTGTCGTAAACTCCCGAACAGAATTCAACAAGATAATCAGCAAGAAGGTATTCTGCAAAGATGTCCCCGTAAAGGTAAATAGAAAAGCTACGCCAATAACCATACCGGGTACCGTATTGGTCATCATGGCAAAAACATCCATAAGCATTTTACACCAGCCCGAAAGATGTGACCTGGCATTGACCAATGCCGCCATATATGCCAGCACGGTTCCGATAAATGCCGTCGCCGCCGCTACCATGACCGATTGGATATAGACAGTCTTGATTGAACTGTCACCCAGGATACGTTGCAACGTCTCCGTCGTAAATACCACCTGATAGGGCCAGCTTTTGATAAACGGTACAATAAACATGATGGCAAAAACAGCCAGTATACAATTAATAATCAATATGCAAAACAAAGCAAATACAGCATCCCGGATGGTATCCGATGCAATTTCCAACGTATTGATCTTGTTATATCGGAAATTAAATCGTTCGGAGAACTGCAACAGCCCGACCGCTGCCAAAGAAGGCAGCAGCATAATCACAGCAATCGCCGATCCGGATTGAAAATCCGGCACAGCCCCCATCATGATCATATATAATTCTGTCGCTACCACACTGTATCGACCACCGATAGAAGCAGGAATCCCGAAATCCGTAAAAGACAAAAAAAATGATACGATAAACGCCGCCGCAATCGTCCCGATCATCGGGCGAATACTAGTGACATAAAATGTACGAAAAAACGAATCTCCCATGATCCGAGATACAACAATGAAGTGTTTATCTACATATTTGAATGCATTGTTAAGTAAAATGAATGCCGGCGGCAGCGTATAAATAATATACGACAGAAGAAGACCGCCAAACCCATAAATCGAAAACAACTGATGGCCTGCCAGCTGCGTAATCAGCCCCTGCCTGCCAAAGGAATATATGACGGCAAACCCATACGTCAGCGTCGGCAGGAACATAGGCAGGATAATCAATACCTGTACGACCGACTTGAACCACTTAGGCAGCCGCGTATAATGCAGTCCATACGCCAATAAAAATGCCAGGATGACCGTAATCAGCGCTTCCAGTCCGGATACAACAAAACTATGTTGCAACGATATAAGAAACTTTTCATTATGAAGCACGCTGACATAATTTTCCAATCCCAGGCCACCAGAAGCTCCTATAAGTGATTTGCTGAATAGAATAAGTAACGGACTACAAAGAGCCCCTGCAAAAATAACGCAGATAAATCCAAATATACATTTCAATTCAATCCGCTCATTCTCCATTTGTATGCTCCTGTCATTGTATAGCTGCCTCTGTACCCGCATCCGTATGTTGGAACAGGTGATAAATATTATCCCGTTTGATCTGTAACTGCGATAAAATAAACTTCTTGACGAAGTTATCTTGCGGAGCCTGAATAATGCGATCCGGCGTATCAAACTGAGCTATTTTTCCGTGGTTCAATATCAATACCCGCTGAGATAAAGTCAATGCTTCCTCCGGATCATGAGTAACAATAATAGTCGTCAAATGATACTGCCGGGCAATCAGCCGTATTCGTTCCTTGATAGATTCTTTGATGACCCCATCCAATGCACTTAACGGTTCATCAAGAAGCAGTATTTTGGGCCTCATGACCAGCGTCCGTGCTAAAGCGACCCGCTGTTTCTGTCCTCCCGAAAGCTGATCGATCCGCTTGCTGACATGTTCCTGCAAATCCAACAGGGAAATCAGTTCGTCGACTTCCTTTTTAGTAGAAATACCGGGCTTGTTTTTCAGGCCGTATATGATGTTTTGATACGCCGTCAAATTCGGAAATAAGGCATAATCCTGGAATACAATATTAAAGCCTCGTTTTTGCATAGATACTCCGCTCAAATCGATACCGTCATATACTATCTGCCCACTATTTATCGGCGTAATCCCCAATATCACATTCAGTAACGTCGTCTTGCCTCCACCGGACGGTCCCAAAATGGAAATGATTTCACCGTTTTCAACAGTAAGGGAAATATCATTCAATATAACAGTATCATCATATTTCTTTACAATATGTTTTAACTCCAACATTATGTAATCCTCCTTTTCAATATCTTGTTGAAGTATACAAGAATCATGAAAAGTCGGCCTCAATAACGCGTAAAAGATTCGTAAAAATCTATCGGCAGGAATTAACGAAATGCCCCGTCATCCCTGCATAATCATGCCGGCAATTGCTGCAAATGGACAGCACCCTTATTTTGTCCATCCATCTGGCGGATAAAATAGGGGTGCTGTCCATTTTTCCCTTGACTTATAGCAAGCTCTAAGTGCTATGATACAAGTAATAAAGTTGTAATGTATTATTTTACAGGAGATATATATGAAACTATCAAAAAAGACCATCCTCAAAATAGTAATTCCCGCCGTCGTCATCGCCTGTACGGCCGTGTATGCCTTCGTCCCCGGTGCCAAGACCGTAACCCATCAGGGTGTCCGGGCCACCAAAGCAATTGCCGCTCATTATGAATTGACCGACAGCGTCGACGCCATGAATATCCGTCAGGTCATTACCAAAGACAGTACAACGACGCGGACATTCATGTGGCAGTCCCAGCTGGAAGAAACGGACGCCGTCATCGAATACCGCATTAAAGACAGCGACGACGCCCTGTCCCTGCCGGCGACAAATGAAACCTTCACTGATGACCATACGACGACGTATATCCATACGGCCACAGTATCGGATCTCCAACCCGGCAGCGATTACGAATACCGTGTCGGCTATAGCAAGAAACGCAGCGACTGGATACCTTTCCGGACCGCTGCCGGCAACGATTTCAAAGCCCTTGTCTTCCCTGATTCCCAATCCAGCGATTACAGCGTCTGGGCCCAGACGGAAACGCCGGCCTGGCAGGCCCATCAAGATGCTCAATTTTTCATCAGCATGGGCGACCTCGTCGATAACGGGCAGGATCATTATCAATGGAATGCCTGGTTCGATGTCGTAGGGCCGATGATTTCCCGCATCCCCGTCGTTCCCATCATGGGAAACCACGAAACGTACGATATGGACTGGAAGGTCCGCATGCCCGAAGCATACCTGCACCTCTTCGATTTACCGAAAATCACCCCCGAAAAATATCAGAACCAATATTATTCCTTTGATTACGGCGATGTCCATTTTGTCGTCTTAAACACGCAGATGAACGAACTGGAAGAATTCCAGCCGGATATGCAGGCCGATGAAATCGCCTGGTTCAAAAAGGATATGGCCGCAACCACTAAAAAATGGAAGGTCGTCCTGATGCACAAAGACCCGCTCCAATATTCATTCAACAACCGGCCGCAGCCGCGGGCTGAAGGGTTCTCGCCGGAAGGAGAAACATGGATGCCGCTCTTCGATCAGTATCACGTCGATGTCGTCTTATCCGCCCATCTGCATACGTATCGCAACCGCGGCCACATCCGCAATTTCCAGCGTGATGACAGCGGTCCGCTGTACATCCTCACCGGCGTCGCCGGCAATGTCCGCTATCCGAACTTATGGAAACAGCACGCCCTGGATGAATACGTCGCTCCGCAGCCGGAAACGGATAATTACATGACCATGGATGCCAGTGAAAATGCCCTGACCTTCAAAGCCTTCTTACCGTCCGGCGAAGAATTGGACAGCATCAGCGTAGAAAAATAATTCCTATTCTTTCAGCCATTCCGTAATAATCCGCACGACCGGCACCCAGCCCAGCAAAAAATCTACCTGCCGCGAATCGGCTACGCCGGTCTTGCACCATACGGCAAAGTGTTCGCAATTGTTCTTGACGAGATCATATTTCGTTTCGCCCAGGCGGTTGCGGGCACGCTGTACCGTATCTTCCGGCGAATAGACACTATATGTATCAAAGGCCTCGAGGATATCATCCAGCGTCTCATGATTAGGATTGCAAAAATTCCACAGGATATTGCCGATATCCAAATCATCGGAAAACTCGCATATGCCATACGTTTCAGCCCCATTGAGAAAATCCGCTACGGTGTCTTCCCGGACCCGGGCTTCATCGGCGAATTTACTTTCTCCGGCCGGTGTCGCATAGTGGATTACCTTGTCTTCTCCAGCATATACTCCATAATGTTTATACAGCCCATGATCGGCGAAAATCACATCGCCGTAACGGGCTTTTTCTTTTGTCATTGCCGTCCCTTCTCTCCTGTTTTCGTATATACTAAGTATAAAACAAATTTCGTTTTTATCATATGCTGTAGTATAATAAAAGGCAGAAAGGCAGGTGATGTACATGTTCGATATGGCCCGGCTCATTGCCAAAGCTGTCTCGTTTGACAGCGGCGACGGGAAACGTATCCAACATTTCCTGAAAGTCTATACGTTTGCCGATACAATCGGCCGTTTGGAACAGATACCGGAAACTACGCTGGAAACATTGCGGATTGCGGCAGTGCTCCATGATATCGGTATCCATGCCGCAGAAGAAAAATACGGCAGCAGCAGCGGCAAATACCAGGAAATAGAAGGCCCGGCACCGGCACGCCGGATACTGGAATCTCTTCATTGTCCGCAAGATGTCTCCGACCGTATCTGTTTCCTCATCAGCCACCATCACACCTATACGCAGGTCGATGGTATCGATTACCAGATTTTACTGGAAGCCGATTTTCTTGTCAATGCCTATGAAGATCATCTGGATAAAACGGCCATCCGTACATTCCGCGACAAGATTTTCCGCACCCGCAGCGGCATTCAATTATTAAATGATACCTATGGAATATAAAGGAGGTTATCGCTATGACGAATATCGAAAAATTTGTTGAAATGGTAAAAGGCTCGGATAACATCGTCTTCTTCGGTGGCGCCGGCGTCTCTACGGAAAGCGGCATTCCTGATTTCCGCAGTGTCGACGGATTATATAACCAGCACTATGATTATCCGCCGGAACAGATTCTGAGCCACACATTCTATCGGGAAAAACCGGCAGAATTCTATAAATTCTACCGCGACAAGATTCTCTGCTGCCTGGATGCCAAACCGAATATGGCACACATCAAGTTAGCTGAACTGGAAAAAGCCGGGAAATTAAAAGCTATCGTCACCCAGAATATCGACGGGCTCCATCAAAAAGCCGGCAGCAAGAAAGTGTTTGAACTCCATGGCAGCTCACTGCGCAACTATTGCGAACGATGCCATACATTTTTCAGTGCCGAATACATCCGTGATTCTCAGGGCGTACCCAAATGCAATCACTGCGGCGGCCCCATCAAACCGGATGTCGTCCTTTACGAAGAAGGCTTGAATAACGATACGATTGAACAAGCCCTGCGCTATATCAGCCAGGCAGACATGCTGATCATCGGCGGTACCAGCCTCGTCGTCTATCCCGCAGCTGGTCTGGTCCGTTATTATAACGGCCACAAACTGGTCCTGATCAACAAATCATCTACGGATATGGACACCAGCGCCGATTTGGTCATCAATGAATCTATCGGCAAAGTATTCAGCCATATTACCGTATAATCCAATACAATATAAACTAACAGGGAAGCCAATCCGTTATGATTGGCTTCCCTGTTAGTTTATAACGATTTTTTTTGATATGGCGTTGGTACTAATAACCTTATTTTTTAGCCGCAGCCTGACGCAGGTCGATATACTGAATGATCATATCGGCAGCCGTTTCCAGAGAAACATGGCTCGTATTGATGACCACATCATAATTCTGCGGATCACCCCACTGCCGGCCTGTATAATACGCATAATACCGTTTCCGGTTCTTATCTTCTTTGTCCAGTTCTTTTAACGTCATGTTGCCATAATGGTCTTTAGACCGATTCTGACGAAATTCTTCATCAGCACAAATGAAGAAGGAATAGGTATTGGCTTCTTCTTTCAGGATATAATCGGCGCAACGTCCTAAAAATACGGCGCTGCCTTTTTTGGCAATAGCCAAAATAACCTTAGCTTGTTCAATGTACATGCGGTTATGTTCCGGTACCCGTTCATAGGCATAATCGCCCAGATTGCCGAGACAATTTTCCGGACTGTTATACGACCGTTCCAGCGCATCATCAAAATTCTGAGAAACACCGGCTTCAGCTGCTGCCAAAGACACGACTTTACGATCATAACAACGCAGCCCTAATTTTTCGGCCACGATTTTAGACACTTCTTTGCCGCCGCTACCGTACTGCCGTGTAATGGTAATATATGTATTCTGTTCCATATAATCCTCCTGTTGATAAAATAAATAATCTCTGATTTTTGCTTACTTCTGCATTTTTTCTAATCTGCAGGGGGATATCTTCCCAAGCCGGTCCACATCGGACCATTCCTCAAGATACGCTATATTATCGTATGTGTCAAGATACGCTGATACGATTTTTTATTTTTGTTATACTCCTATCAACTATAACCCAAAGTCTTAGAAATAGACCAGGGTCACACCGGCCCCGCCGCCGTCTACATCATCCAGCTTATATTGGGTAACGAAGGACTGCCGGTCCAGATATTCATGAATCTGACGGCGCAGTGCACCGCTTCCTTTGCCATGGATAATACGGACCGGACTGAAGCCGGCGGCCAACGCCGTGTCCAGGAATTTTTCCACATCCGGCAAAGCATCATTGAAGGTCTTGCCGATAATATTCAATTCTGTCGTCACGCCGCCGGTACGAATGGGACGATAGGAAGTCTTGGCATTCGCCCGGCGTTCTTCCTGCTTTTCCTTCTTTATTTCTGATAAATACGGTGCACTGATATCTTTTGCTTTGACCCGGACGGTCATACCCCGGACAGATACGGTCAGTTTCGTACCGCTCCTGTCCGTAACAGTTCCCAGCCCGTCCAGTGAATTAATAAAGACCGTCTGACCGATTTTCAGTTGGGACAAATCCACCGGATCCCGCTGCGGTTTTTCCTTGTCCGGCAGGGAAATCTGCTGGATGGCCCGCCGTGCCTGGTCAAATGCTTTCGCTTTTTCCTTATCGGTTCCTTCTCTGGATTGCTGCTTCAACTCACGGATGATTTTTTCCGCTTCAATCCGCAGATTTCGTTTCAAATCGACGGCTTCCCGCCGGCTGGAATCAATGATATCCTGCCGTTTCGATGATACTTTGTCCCGTTCTTTGCGCAAGTCATCTTCTACATGCCGCGCTTCGGACAGGCGTCGTTCCAGTTCTGCCTGTTCTTCATCCATCTGCTTGGACTGATTGTTGAGCTTGGTCAAAATCGTTTCCATATCCATATCCTGTGCTTTGCTGCGCAATTCCCGGGCTTTTTCCAGAATGGGCAGCGGCATCCCCAGCCGTTCACTGATGCTGAAGGCATGGCTGCTGCCGGCCGCACCTATACGTAGTTTATATGTCGGCTGCAGCGTTTCCACGTCGAATTCGACATGGCCGTTTTCAATGCCCGGCGTATTATAGGCATAGTTCTTTAAATCATTATAATGGGTCGTCACCATGACATACGGCCCCCGCTGGTACAATGCATCCAGGATGGCAATGGCGATGGCGCTGCCTTCGGCCGGATCTGTACCGGAGCCCAGTTCATCAGCCAGGATGAGGTCATCGGGACCGCTATGCTTCAAAATATAGATGAGCTGCTTCATATGACTGGAAAACGTACTCAGATTCTGAGATATATCCTGTTCATCGCCGATATCAGAAAATACGTCCCGGAATACCGGCAGTTCCGACCCTTCACCGACCGGCAGAAACAATCCCGACTGATACATGAGGACCAATAGTCCCAATGTCTTCATGGCCACGGTCTTGCCGCCTGTATTTGACCCCGTAATGAGGAGGATACGGTACTCGCCGCCGATGACAATGGTATTGGGTACGACATGACTGGCATCGATGAGGGGATGCCGGGCCTGATTCAGCCTGACCATCCTGTTCTTGGACAACGCCGGACGGCAGGCTTTCATCTGTATAGACAATTGGGCTTTCGCAAAAATAAATTCCAATGTACCGACACATTTCGTACTATCCAACAGCTCTTCATATTGCCCCTGGACGATGGCCGTAAGGCGGCGGAAAATGCGTTCGATTTCCTTTGTCTCACCGATACGGGCAGCCTGCAAATCATTATTGGCATTCACGATAGCTAACGGTTCGATATACAGTGTCGAACCACTGGCCGACGTATCGTGAACAATACCGGGAAACGCATGACGATATTCCTGCTTGACTGGGACGACATAGCGGTTATTGCGTACCGTTACCAGTACATCCTGGAAATATTTCTGATACTCTTTGTTTTGGATTACGCCGTTGATATATCGCTTGGTCTGTCGTTCCAATTCGGTGATGCGGCTCCGCAGCCGCATGAGTTCTGGTGATGCGTTGTCACGAATCTGGTGATTGTTATCGAATACCGTCGCTATCTTATGGGACAGCTGGGAAAAATCACCGATTTGCTCCGCCCTTTCGGCCAGCTGGGGATAGTCGCCTTTCTTTTCCGCAAAAAAAGCCGCAATATCAGCATAGCGCTGGACGTTATTCCATATATCGATGCAGTCTCTTCCCTCCAGCGTCACTTCCCGCTTTGCCTTTTCTAAGGCCGGACGGATATCTACGATACCCCCGAACGGAGTAGATACCTCAAACTGCAAACACCGGACACCTTCTTCTGTATCCGTCAGGGACCGCTGGATTACTGCCGGTTCGTTGGACGGACGCAAATGACGGGCTATTTCTTTAGACAATCGGGACGGTGCCAGGCGGACAAGCATATTTTGCACCTGGTAGAACCCGAGAATACGCATACTTCGTTTATTCATCTATCTGTATCTCCATCTTATATCTGTTTTTACTCGTTTTCTTATAGGATTCCATGGAAAAAGTGACCCCGCGTCACCTGCTGGTTTTCTTTCCCCAGGACCATCTGTTCCGTACCGTCGATCAGCCGGCGATACCGCTGTACCCGTGCCGTGATCCAGGACGGCTGACAGCCCCGCCCTTCGATACGCAGTGCTGTAATGCCGGCCCGCACTAAATCAGTATAATACGGAGCCATATCCAGATCATGACAATTCAGGATATGATTACGGCAATACTGATCAGTTACTACGGGAAACAGCATATCCTTCCGGTCTTTCAAGGTAAATGATGTATCCCTGCAGGTTCCGGGACAACCATTCTTTTTCCCTTTGCCGGCAAAAGAAGAGATGACACAGGATTCGGTCACCATCATTTCCACTTTTCCTTCTGCCAGTACTTCAACAGGACAGGACAGCTGGCGGCACATCGTCTGGATTTGCCGCAACGTAGCTTCCGGCGATACGGTCACGCCGGCACAGCCCCAGTGCCGATACACATCAGCTGCCTCGGAATTGAATATATTGAGTGACCAGTCGGCATATACCGGCACGGTCACACCAAGGTCATGACACAAGGGAAGTATGCCCATAGCAGCAGCATAGATACCTTTGATGCCATTCTTCAATGCCGCTTTCAGTTCCTGTGCAACTCTTTCCGTATCGGATTCTCTCAAAATCCGCGGCGTCGCTGCCCATAAGGACATTCCATACTGGCGGGAGACCTTCGCTGCCTGCTGCCATTGTTTTGCCGTAAAGGGCTGATGGTGATAGGATTCACCACCAAAAATAACCCGGTCGGCGCCACTGCGGCCAGCCGCTTCGATGCCATCCACCGTATCGCACCGAACGGTCATCATCATCTTATTCTTTTTATGTACCTTCCTGACCGGAATATCCCGGCTTGCAGCTCTGCCGGCTGCCGGACGTTCATATTCGTCCAATACGGCCTTTTCCATAGCTGCCACGGCCTGACGGCGCAGTGTATTGATGACACTGGCCGGAACCATATGGGTTGCATCCCCTATGGTAACCGTCGCCAGGGAAAATACCGTATCCCCCAGGCGATCGAGCTGCTGCCGCAGATACGCTGCCGTTGCCGGACGATGCACCGCAATCGGCGGTTCGTACTCCGATACTTCTTCTGCGGCATGGCCGGCTTCATCCCAGGCAGTCAGACGGAAACAACCACTTTCCGTAATATCACCATGGAAATATAACGGAATGGTACGACTTTTTTGTATTTCCGAATCCCGTACAACCTGCCGCCCTGCGGGATCTTCTACGGTCAATGTCTGCCGGCCCAGATTTGCCGTCAGGAAATCATCCTGATACGGCCGGTGGAAACTATCCTGCAACATGTGGTCCGCTTCCACCCGGACTTCCCGGCGTTCCTGCTGCGGCCGCTGATGTGCATCCATCATCAGGCGATACGCCTGCGTAACCTGATGGACATAGTCGCTTCCTTTCATGCGTCCTTCAATCTTAAAAGAACCTACTCCGGCATCGATTAGATCATCGATGACCGGAAGACTGTTCAAATCTTTCAGGCTGAGGGCATATGCCGGTGACGACATGACTTCCTTCGTCCCTTTCATCAGCGTATAGGGCAGACGGCACGGCTGCGCACAAGCGCCGCGATTACCGCTGCGGCCGCCGATAAAGCTGCTCATCAGGCATTGCCCGGAATATGACATGCAGGAAGCTCCATGAACGAACACTTCGATCACCAGAGACGTATGCGCACAAATATCGCGAATTTCCGGCAACGATACTTCCCGGGCCAGGACCACCTGCGTGAATCCCAGTGATTCCAGGAACCGTACACCATTCAAATCGGCAACGGTCATCTGCGTACTGCCATGAAGGGGCAGTTCCGGTGCGACCCGGTGGGCAACAGCCGCTACGGCCAGATCCTGTACGATGATACCGTCTACCTGCAGCGCATCCAATTCCTTTATATACGTTTCCAGCGCTTTCAATTCCGTATCAGCCAACAAGATATTGACCGTCACATAGATCTTCACGCCCGACAAATGGGCCCTGCGAACGGCAGCCGCCATTTCTGCTGAATCCAGATTATGCGCAAATTTCCGCGCGTTGAAGGACTTGCCGCCTGCATATACCGCATCTGCACCGCCTTCTATTGCCGCAAATACATTTTCCAGTGAACCTGCCGGAGCTAATAATTCCGCCATAAAGCCTCCTACATTATATATAATGATTAGTATATCGCCAACAGACTGTTGACATGTTAATACATTATATCATAAAAATGTGCTGCCGTTACGATAGATTTTGCCGAAATAATGGGGATTCTTTCTTCATCGCGGCTATTAGAAAAAGAATACCACCATATTTTATATAATTTCCCTTCCATATTGGCACCCCTTTTTTTACCGCATCTTCTTATCGCCCGAAAAGAAGCTTGAAATACCGCTTTGACTCCAAGGTACCGCAAGTATGCTGTTTTGTAAACTTTCCCAAAAATAGCAATATTTTGTATATAATGTTCTAACAAATGCGCTATAATATGAATAAAGTTAATCAAGACTTACCCAATACTTTATTTAACTTTTATTCGTATACAATATGAAAGGCGGAATGAATTATGATTAATGTAGGTATTATCGGTGCCGGCCGTATCGGCCATGTACATGGTGAAAGTATTTCCAAATTTGTAAAAAACGCTCGCGTCAAAACGATTGCTGATCCGTTTTTGAATGATGCTACTATTGCCTGGGCTAAATCCCTTGGCATCGAAAACACAACTAAAGATTATAAAGAAATCATCAACGATCCCGATATCGAAGCTGTATTGATCTGCGCATCCACAGACCAGCACTCCAAGCTCTCTATTGAAGCTTTAAAAGCAGGCAAACATGTATTCTGCGAAAAGCCAATCGATCATGACGTCAAAAAAATCAAAGAAGTCCTCGACGTTGTAAAAGAAACTGGCAAAAAATATCAGGTCGGTTTCAACCGCCGTTTTGACCACAACTTCCGCGCTATCCGCGAAGCTGTCAAAGCAGGTAAAGTCGGCAAACAGCAAATCATCAAGATCACATCCCGCGATCCGGAACCGCCTTCTATCGACTATGTAAAAATTTCCGGCGGTATTTTCCTCGATATGACCATCCATGATTTCGATATGGTCCGCTACCTCTCCGGTGCAGACGTTACTGAAGTCTATGCTGAAGGTTCCGTTACTGTCGATCCTGAAATCGGCAAAGCCGGCGATATCGATACCGCTATCATTACCTTGAAACTGGACAACGGTGCTACAGCTGTCATCGACAACTGCCGTGCAGCTTGCTACGGTTATGACCAGCGTGCTGAAGTATTTGGCACCAAAGGCTGCGTAGCTATTTCCAACGATTCCGACTCCAACGCTGTATTCAGCGGCAAAGACGGCGTCGTAGCTGAAAAACCGATGTTCTTCTTCCTGGAACGTTACATGATGGCCTATGCTAAAGAAATCGATTCCTTCGTAGAAGCTATCGTCAACGATACACCGACCGAAGTCAATGCCAACGATGGCCTCGCTCCTGTATTAATCGGCCTCGCTGCCAAGAAATCCGTAGCTGAACATCGTCCGGTACAGATTGCAGAAATCCGCAAAGAATATAATCTCTAAAATTTACAGGATTGTATCTTGTTTTCTCAAATCAAATGCTATATAATGCAGAAGATTAATAAAAACGACTCTATTACAGAGTCGTGTTTTGGTGTGGTTTTTGATTTTTTTTTAGGGTGTTCTAACATG
>JALCDF010000024.1 GCA_022641375.1 Megasphaera sp.
CGGCGGTTTTCGCCTGTGCTTTTTCTTCTGTCCCATAGACTTTTCCCATGACTTCCAAATTCCGTTTCACATCGGCAAATGTCTTGGTCTTCAAGGCCAGCACAGGAATATTGTTCTGTTCCAATAAGGGAATCAGTTTCTTATGCTGATTGGCACTGACAATGACCAGATCCGGTTGGCATCCGATGATTTTTTCTACGCTCACATTATAAACAGGACCAACTTCCGGTACATCCTCATAGCGCTGCGGCAAAACAGTGGTTGATGATTTTACGGTCGCCCGGCCGGCTAATTCGCCATCCACGGCATCAACCATGTTCAATAATGACGTAGATAAAACGACTACGCGTTGCGGCTTTTCTTTCAACGTAACGGTCCGGCCGGCATCATCGGTTATTTCGGCATAATTGCTTCCCGTCTTGCTGCTGCCAGCCGTATCCTGTAATGCACAACCGGCCAGGATACTTATGGCAGCACAGGCTAGCAGCAGTGTCATTATCCATTTTTTCATGTTTTCCCCCTCCTGTTTAGAACGTATATTTCACGCCGGCCTGCCAGTATCTGCCGGCTGACGGATATTGATGGTAGAGATCATAGCCTTCATTCGAGAAATTATTGCAGAGCACGTACATCGTCGTATTTGCATTGATATCATAACTGACATCGGCATCCCAACGGATATACGAATTATTCGTATAATAGGTATCATTCCGCCCCGTGCCGGCAGTCATGAGCAAATTGGCCTTCCAGGCCTTGTGATGATAATGGATACCGGCATGATAGCCGTTCGGCTGGTTGTTTTCCGTATCGAATCCCATGCCGTCACCCGTATCGATTTTACTGTGGATATACGAATAGCCCAGTTCATAATCCCAGGACGGATTGATGGTCTTGTTCATGGAGATTTCGAGACCGTGCTTCTGTTCCTTATTCAAGTTTTCCACTTCGGAATACGATGCTGTACGATACCAGCGGATAGCATTGCTCAGGGAACTGCGGAACAGGCTGAAGTTGAATAGCGTCCTGGCATCCTGCTGATAGGTAAATCCGACAGCCTGCGTATATCCCGTTTCGGGACGAAGGTCCGGATTGCCTTTGGATACCTTCTTACTGGTAGCCATATAGTAATATAAGTCATTTAAACGCGGCGCACTAAATACCCGTCCCCAATTCGCATATACATTGAATTTATCATTGGCCTTATAGTTCAGTGCCAGGCGCGGCGTCTTATAGGTGCCAAACTGACTGTTATCATCGAGGCGTACCCCCGGCGTAACCGTCCATTTCCCCCAATTCAGGGCATCTTCTACATAAGCGGCGCGATTGGTCCGTTCTTTATCGACATATCCCGCTTCGGCATTCGTACCCGTATCTTCCAGCCATTCCGCACCGGCCGTGATATGATGGGCGCCGCTGTGCCAACCGTTTTCAACCTGCAGGCCCTGGGTGCGGGTATGGAAATGATACGTCCAGAAAGTCCGCGTATAGTCATTCCAGAAAGTCCGCGTATAGTCATTATAGTAACGGACAAATCCCGGCATCTCCTTATCTTCGTTGAAATGCCAGGTCACACTGTAATCATTATTGAGGCGTTCGACCGTCTTGTTCTTGGTGAGGTTATATTTGCCGTTAATGGTATTACCAAACGTCGAACTGTGACCATGGTATGCCTTGTGGAACGCATCGATGGTCAGGGAATTGCTGTCATCGAGCCGCTGATCGATGCGGGCCGTCAGGGAATCATTGCTGTAGTCGCCGCGGCTGCTGTCTGTCTGATAGCCATCGTTAAATTTATAATACTTGCGATGATTCAAACTTCCCGTCACATACCAGCTCGTATCACCGCTCTGTCCCTGATTGGTCAGCGTATAATTATGCGTCCCCCAAGACCCGGTATTGAGATCAACGGTCGTACTGTTCCTATCGCCTTTTTTAGTAATAATGTTGATTACACCGCCGACAGCACCGCTGCCATATTTCACGGAACCGCTGCCCTTAGTGACTTCAATGTGGTCAATCGCCGCAATACCAGGCAACGTATTCAAATCGACAGTCCCCCGCCCAAAAGGCTGACTCTGGGCATTGCCGATATTCTGGCCATCTACCAGGATGACTACGCGGTCATCCCCATTCAGGCGGACAAACGCCGTCGTCCCCGGCACCTGTTCGGATACGGTAACACCGTTGACCTGCTGGATTGCTTCCTGGACAGATTCATATCGATTCGTATCCAGCTGCTTCGCCGTAATTACCGTCGTATTCGCCTGTACCGGCTGTACGGTTGGTGTGGTTTCAGGTATCACAGCTGCGGCCGGCTGTGTCGGCTTTTTTTCCGGCGTCGGTGCCGTAACATAGAAATTTTCTCCTTCATCTGTCGATACAACCCGTATCGTATCAGCAAAAACAGGAATACATCCTGCTATGGAAAGACAAATGAACGTCGTTAGTACTTTTTTTGATTGCATGTGGTATAACTCTCCTCATAAATTCTATTAAAAATGAACCGTACTTGTTTTTACATCTTCATGGGGCTGTCCGTTTTCGTCTGTTGCCGGTTCGTAACGACATTGGGATACGACCTGTACCGCTGCATCATCCAGCACAGCATTTCCGGATGAGCTGGTTACTGCCATATTCGTGACCGCACCATCAGTTGTAATGGTATAAGTAATCCCAATATTGCCATGAATATTTTTTCTTTGGCAGCTATCGGGATAAAACTCTCCTGTAGTGGGTGAATATACTAACACGGCCCGTTTAGGCGGCTGCATTCCGTGTCCGTTTCCTGTTCCCACGGGTTTATCACTGCCGTTGCCCGGCTGTGCCGATGTGGAGCCCGGTGAGCCCGCCGTCTTCGTCGAAGCGTCGTCTGCTGCCTGTTTTCCCTTGTCACCCAACAATTCATTACTGACTTTTTGTTCTGCCGCGGCGGCATCCAACCCCTGCGCTACCAGTTTTTTGACTTCCCGTTTCTTCGCTACTTCCTGCGTATAGGTCTCACTGATTTCCGGTGGTGCCGCCGGACCCACTGCGACGACCTCACCGCCTCCGCCGCCGGAACCGCCGCCCAGCGACTCATCCGAATGAAGGGAGTCTTCATTATATACGGTTACTTCCAGCGGCGCCTGGGCATGACTCTGGAGGAATGCAAACATACCGCTGGCTGCAAGTGCGCCGAAAAGAACAGCATGCAGCCCTATCGAGAATGCCAAAGCCACGCGTTTACGATACTGTGCCGCCGTCATTGCCGTTCACTGCTTTCCGTCGCCAGGCCGAAATGAACGATACCCTGCCCTTTCATTTCATCGAGAAACGCGATGACCTGCCCATAATCCAGTTCCTGATCCGCACGGACGACGACGGTAAAATTCGGATTGCGCTGCTGTTCTTCTTTAGCCTGTTTCAACAAGGTGTCCTTATCGATTTGTTTATCTTCAAGCCACAGGGTACCATCTTTTTTGATCGTTACCAGATAATTCACCTTGGTCTGCGTTTCGCCGTGAACTGCCTGCGGCAAATGAACGGCAACGGTCTTCATGTCGACCATATACAGGGTACTGATCATAAAAAAGACGAGCAGAAAAAACATGATATCAATCATCGGGATAATCATGACTTCCGGTTTTGCAAATGAACGCCTGTCCCGTAATCTCATGCTTCCACCACCTGCGTATCCGGTTTTCTCATTTCCAAGGCGGAAAAACACATTTCCATATCCGTAATGATGCGGTCCAGCCGCTGTGTAAAATACGCATGGACAGCCAGGGACAGTACGGCCACACACAAGCCGAACGCCGTCGCAATGAGTGCTTCTCCGACGCCGCCGGTAATCGCTACCGCCTGTCCGGATTCGATATTGAAGATACTGAAAGACGTAATCATGCCGCTGATGGTGCCGAGTAATCCCAGCAACGGTGCCATCGTGACGATGACGCTTAAATAATACAGGCGGTTGCGCAGTCTGGCGATGAGGATTCCCGACTGCGTTTCCAGGAATGCCGCGGCGCCGGTACCATACTGGCCCCCGGCAGCTTCAGATAAGATCAATGCCAGGCCGCCCCGGCTTTGTTTAGCCAGAGTCACTGCGTCATCATACTTTCTCATCTTGACATATGTATAAAACCGATTGGCAAATGTTTGTCCCGAATCCATGGCCCGGTAAAACATCATCCGTTCGACGCCGATATATACAACAAAGAGAGAACAGGCCAGCAGGATATACATCACCAGCCCCCCTTTTTGAAATAGATGAATGCCTTGTGCTAACGCTTCCATAATATCCTCCCGAAAATTAAATTAACAAATTGTATTTTGATAGGTCCCATGGCAGTTGCCTTTGCGTTGTTCAAACATTGTGATTCTCATTTTCAGAACATACAAAAAACCGCAAGGATATCCTTACGGCTCTATCATACATATGTATAGAATCTCCATTCCCATCGCTCGCAGGTCTACCGGTGATTATCAGTCAGGCAGTTCTTCTGGCTCGGAATCATCACCAGACTGCGCCTTCCCATACCGCATGGGTACAGTGGATTATTGCAGCCGGCTCCTCCTTACAGCGGCGGGACCGCGCCGGTTTCACACCGGCTTCTCTATTATGTCTAAGACACCTGACCTAAAGTATATATAATTTTATTTAACTATAGCATGGTCACTTTTACGTGTCAATTTTTTCCATAATTTTTTTCTGCTTTACGTCATCCGCCGCCGGCTACAAAGATCGTATCCCTCCCGATAGAATACAGTCGGAACGCTTCCGTATCTATTATTGACTTTTCGTCTTTTGTATGATATATTGAATCTATACTAATATGGAGGTGTTTAACTATGAAAGTTATTTTATTAAATGGCAGTCGTCGTGAACAAGGCTGCACGTATACTGCCCTGACAGAAGTGGCCAAACCGTTACAGCAGAGCGGTATCGATACAGAAATCATCCATGCTGTCCCGACGGATGAAGTAGTTGCCACGGTAGCTGAAAAATTGAAAACAGCGGACGGCTTAGTACTCGGTTCCCCTGTATATTGGGCCTCCCCCTCCGGTGAAATGGTAACATTCATGGATAAACTGGCTGCCGCAGCCGGTGCGTATCTGCCTCATAAAGTCGGAGCCGCCGTTACGTCGGCTCGTCGTGCCGGTACAACGGCAACGTTGGACGTCCTGAATAAATATCTGCAATATCATCAGATGATCATCGCTTCGTCCAACTATTGGAATATGGTCCATGGCAATACGCCGGCGGAAGTACAGCAGGATAAAGAAGGCCTGCAGATTATGCACGTCCTGGGACAAAACATGGCCTGGATACTGAAATGCATTGAAGCCGGTAAGAAAAATGGCATTGCCGCTCCTAAATCAGAACCAAAAGTCATGACCAATTTCATTCGCTGATAGTACTAACAACGATATAAAAAAGAGCGCTCTCCGGAGTGCTCTTTTTTCATGCCCATTTATAAGATTTTAGAAAGGAACAATTTTGTCCTGTCCTTTTGCGGATGATCGAACAAATCGTTCGGCTTTCCTTCTTCCAGGATGATTCCTTCATCGATGAACAGGACTCTGTCGGCCACTTCGCGGGCAAATCCCATTTCGTGGGTAACGATTGCCATCGACATGCCTTCATGAGCCAGATCTTTGATAACATCCAATACTTCGCGAACCATTTCCGGATCCAATGCGGACGTCGGTTCATCGAAAAGCATGAATTTCGGTTTCATTGCCAGTGCCCTGGCAATAGCAACACGTTGCTGCTGCCCGCCGGACAGGGTAGCCGGATATGCATCCTTTTTATCTTCCAGGCCTACTTTTTTCAATAATTCTATGGCCGTTTCCACGGCTTCCGCTTTTTTCATTCCCCGCGTCTTCATCGGCGACAAAATGATGTTATTGAGGACCGTCATATGCGGGAATAAATTGAACCGCTGGAATACCATACCGACTTCGCAACGGATTTCATTAATAGATTTGGCATCGCCCATACTGATACCGTCTACGATGATTTCTCCGCCTGTCGGCTGTTCCAGATAGTTGATACAACGCAGGATCGTACTTTTCCCGGAGCCGGACGGCCCGATAATAACAACGACTTCTTTATCATGAATCGTTAAATTGATGTCCTTGAGGACCTGATGGTTACCAAAGCTTTTTTGTAATCCCTTAATTTCTATCACCGACAGCAAACCTCCGTTCCAAAATTGCACCTAACTGCGCAATACAGCATGTCATAATCAGATAGATAGCTGCAACAGTAATCCAGATTTCAAAGGAACCATACGTCTTGGCGATGATGAGCTGGCCCCGGCGCGTCAATTCTTCGAACCCGATGACAGATACGATAGACGTTTCCTTCGTCATGGATACGAATTCATTGATCAGTGGCGGTACAATATTTTTTACAGCCTGCGGTAAGATGACATACCGCATCGTCTGTCCCCAGGACAATCCCAGAGACCGGCCGGCTTCCGTCTGTCCGTTATCGACAGACTGGATACCGGCACGAAAAATTTCCGATACATAAGCACCACTGTTCAGAGAACATGCCGAAACAGCCGCGACAAACGGGTTGATACGCTGACCGATAATCATCGGCAGGGCAAAATAAATAATGAATATCTGTACCAGTAACGGCGTACCACGAATGATATTGACGTAGCATACGGCGATAAATTTAAGGATCTTGACACCGGATAAACGGCAAATACTTGTAATAAGACCAATAACAAACCCCAGACTGACAGCCATCAGGGTAATTTCAATGGTAACCCCGGCACCCGTCAGAAGCAGTGGCAATGAATTCCAAATCAAATTAAAATCAAAGGACATTTACAGACTTCCTCCTTAACGGCCTAACATATGTACTAAATCAAACATGTTTTCATCAATGGAAAAATGGAATTTATCCGCTTCTGTATACGGAGTGGCAACCACTTTGCTGTCAATGAGGCCGATAACGCAATTATAATTTCCTGCCAGCAGGCTGTCGACAGCCTTTTGTGAATACAAGCCGGCCATGATGCCATCCAAGGCCGATGGGGATCCGCCACGCTGCACATATCCCAATACGGTCAAATTCGGGCTCAGGTAGGTATGTTCCCGGATGTAGTCCACGACATCGGAACCCTTGGCAGCGCCTTCGGCAACGATGACGATAGAGCTCATTTTCTTCATGCGGTGGGATTCTTCAAGATGTTCACACAAGGATTTCAAATCCACCGGATGTTCCGGTATCAGGACAGCTTCAGCACCGGAAGCCATTCCCGAATGAAGTGCGATCCAGCCGGCATGGCGGCCCATGACTTCTACGACGGCAACGCGGTCATGCGAGAATGCCGTATCGCGGATCTTATTGACCGATTCCAATACGGTATTGACAGACGTATCGAAACCAATCGTATATTGCGTCCCCATCATGTCATTATCAATGGTTCCCGGAATGGTAACGGTCGGAATCCCAAAACGGCTCAGGCCCTGCGCCCCTTTCATGGAACCGTCCCCGCCGACGACGACGAGAGCATCTATTTCCAACGTCCGCAAATATTCAGCGGCTTTCTGCTGTACATCTTTTTTTATGAAATCCAGGCAGCGGGCCGTACGCAACAATGTACCGCCACGATGAATGATAGCACCGACAGCCCGGCGGTCTAACGGCATCGTTTCATGACTCAGTAATCCTTCATAGCCGCGGACAATTCCTTCCACTGCCAGGCCCTTTTGTATTGCATACCGTGTTACATCACGAATGCAGGCATTCATGCCCGGAGCATCGCCACCACTAGTCAAAATACCGATTTTATTAATCATTGCAAATCAAACTCCTTTTTCTCTCTTGAAATAAACTGAATATTCTTTTCGTCTATTGTCTGTACGATCATATCAACGATTTGGGATGCGCCGCCCCGTGTTGTATCAACAACACAGTCACAATATAGATATACTTCCTCCCATTGCGCCATCATATGAAGGACAAATTCATGAAGATGATCGTAATCGACGGTCGGACGTTTACCGATATGGCGGTTTACCCGTTCTTCTACGCGGTACGGTTCAGACAACAGCGCCACGATAAAACCATGGCGGTGAAGAATGCGATATGTATCCATATTCATGGGGAAATTACCACCGAAGGAAATAACAGCCTCATGATAACGGCTTACTTGCTGCAGGACATTGATTTCCCGTTCGCGAAACGTTCTTTCACCACATTTGGCATAAAATTCAGCAATGGACATTCCTACGACCCGTTCAATACGCCGGTCTGTATCAACAAACTGCCATCCCATCCGTTGCGCAAGCTTACGGCCGATATGGCTTTTGCCGCTTCCCATCATTCCCACAAGGACTATATTTCTTTTCATATGGCACCCCCTGTCCTGCGAATATATTACACGCTATTTATTATAGCAAAAAATCGCTTATAATGACACTGTGAAATAGCGCTTTTTTCATTTTTTAATCATATTTAGTGATTCTTTTATGCAAATGTTATAATGATATCTTCCCAGCTTTGTACATCCGACAGACAAAAGCCTTCCATGTCGGGACATAGAAGGCTGGCCATTACTTAGTCTGTCAATGCCGTTTCAAGGGCAATGCGGATCATTTCATCAAAGGAAGTCTGGCGTTCTTCCGCCGTGCAGGCTTCACCGGTCAACAGATGATCACTAACCGTAAATATACCCAGGGCCTGGACCCCGTATTTAGCAGCCAGTGTATATAAACCGGCTGTTTCCATTTCCACGGCCATGATCCCGTATTGCACCAATTTTTCGTTATCGATTTCATCGTCATAGAACCGGTCGACGGAAATGACATTGCCGACCCGCACGGAAATATGCTGGGCAACCGCTTTTTGATACGCCGTCCATAACAGTTGAAAATCCGCTAACGGTGCATAATTGATGGAGCCGCCGAAGATATTGCGTATCATAGATGAATCCGTTGTCGCTCCCTGCGCCATGATGACATCCCGCAAATGGATATCCCGCCGCATGGCTCCGCAGGTACCGACGCGGAGCAGCTTCTTCACACCGTAATCCCGCATCAGTTCGGTTGCATAAATAGAAATAGACGGAATACCCATGCCTGTACCCTGGACGGATACACGTTTTCCCTTATAGGTTCCGGTATATCCGAAAATATTGCGGATGCGATTGTAACATATGGGATGTTCCAGGAAATGTTCGGCAATATACTTGGCCCGCAGCGGATCTCCCGGCAGTAAAATACGATCGGCAATATCCCCCGTTTTCGCTTCAATGTGTAAACTCATTTGATTTTCCTCCTTACGCTGGTATCCCCTTCAGCATATCATGCTTCCGGCAATCCCAATTTATAGATGCGGTTCGCCGTATTGAAAAATACATCGTCCCAATAGCGTTCCGGAATAATCGACTTCACGATATCAATATAATCCGTAAAATTAGCCAGCGGCCAGTCCGTACCGAACATGACCCGGTCGTAGCAGCCCAGATAGGACAACCAGTCCCGCAGCATCGAAAGGTACCCTTTCTTTTCTTCCATGAAGGCCGGTACATCGTCGATTTTCCCTTCCAGCAGCCCTGATAAATCAACGGCTACATTGCGGTTTTTCTCTAAGACAGCGATGGCATCCTGTAAGAACGGATTGCCAAAATGACACATCACGAACTGTACGTCCGGATACATCACGGCCGCTTCATCCAGCGTAAAGGGATGGCTGTATTTCAATAATGCATTGGCTGTCGCCGTCAGACCTGTATGGATTGCCACGGGAACAGCATACTTCTCAGCGAGTTCGTATACAGGCCTGTATGCCGCATCATATATATATCTATGATTGTATCCCGGATACAGCTTGATACCACAACAGGACCGGCGCTGCAAATTAGCCTCCAGTAACGGAAGCGCTTCTTGTATATTCTGATTGGCCATCATACTGTCCAGTCCGATGCAATAGCTCAAGTATTCCGGATAGACATGATCGGCCGGATTCAGGGACCGGTTACTCATCACGATGCCGTGAACGATGCCGTTTGCCTCGAATGCCCGATGCAGGCTTGGTTCGGTATTTTCATAGCCAGCTTCAACGGCAATGGTATCAAACCCTTCCAGCTTGCAAAAATGCAGATGGCTGTCTATGACCCGCAGGTTATCTGCCATTTCAGTACCTCCCCTTAATCCCGATCGAAGAGGTCCCGTGTATAGACCTTTTCTTTCACATCAGCCAGATCGTCACTCCAGCGGTTGGTCACGATGACATCGCTGCGGCGCTTGAACGCTGCCAAATCATGCAATACTTCGGATCCGAAGAAATCGGCCGCATCCAGGGTGGGTTCATATACGATTACGGGAATCCCCTTGGCCTTGACCCGTTTCATGACCCCCTGGATTGCCGAAGCCCGGAAGTTATCCGAAGCTGTTTTCATGGTCAGGCGGTAAATGCCTACCAGAGACGGTTTCATGGCAATGATTTCGTCGGCAATATGGTCTTTCCTTGTCCGGTTGGCCTGAACGATCGCACTGATCAGATTCTGCGGCACATCCTGATAATTAGCCAGCAGCTGCTTCGTATCTTTAGGCAGGCAATAGCCGCCATACCCAAAGGACGGGTTATTATAGAAATCGCCGATGCGCGGATCCAGGCATACACCCTTGATAATCTGGGCAGTTTTCAGTCCCCGGATTTCGGCATACGAATCGAGTTCATTGAAATACGCTACGCGCAAAGCCAAAAATGTGTTGGCAAATAATTTGATGGCTTCCGCTTCCGTCGAACCGGTAAACACCATGGGGATATCCTTCTTGACCGCACCCTGCGCCAACAAGCCGGCAAACACCTTGCCCCGCTGTGATTCCTCGCCGACGACGATACGCGTCGGATGAAGATTATCATACAAGGCTTTTCCTTCCCGCAGGAATTCCGGCGAAAACATGATATTATCCGTATGGAATTCTTCTTTCATCGCCGCCGTATAGCCTACGGGCACCGTCGATTTGATGACCATGACCGCCTGCGGATTGATATCCAGCACTTCGCGGATAACCGCTTCTACCGATGAAGTATCAAAGAAATTTTTCTTTGAATCATAATTCGTAGGCGTGGAAATAATAACAAAATCCGCACCGGTAAACGCTTCTTTCGGATCCATCGTCGCTCTGAATCGCAAATCGTCCCGTTTCAAAAATGCGGAAATATCCGCATCGATAATCGGTGATTCGCCGCGGTTCAACATCTCTACTTTGGCCGGGATAATATCCAATGCTACAACTTCATTATGCTGCGACAGCAGCATCCCATTGGCCAGGCCGACATATCCCGTACCGGCAATCGCTATTTTCATATATTCCAACCTCTTTCTTCTATATCTATATGTTAATTTTTATGCCAAATAAAATTTTTTATACCATTGGGCAAAATGACGCAGCCCGTCCCGCAGGCTCGTCGCTGGTTTGAAGCCGAAGTCACGCTGCAATGCCGTCACATCCGCATACGTAACCGGCACATCACCGGGCTGCATCGGTACCAGTTTCGTATGACTCTTGAAATCATATGTCGACGGCAGTATACCTGCCCTGATCAGTTCCTGTTGCAGGATATCCACGAAATCAAGCAGATTTTCCGGATGATTGTTACCGATATTATAAATCCGATATGGCGGAACCGGCAAGCCGTCTTCCCCGTTTTGTCGTTCCGGAGCGCACGTCATGACCCGTTGTACCCCTTCGACGATATCATCGACATACGTAAAGTCCCTCTTACAGTTCCCATAATTGAAAATCTGGATCGTATCGCCATGAACCAGTTTGTTCGTAAACCCGAAATATGCCATATCCGGCCGTCCGGCCGGCCCATATACCGTAAAGAAACGCAATCCCGTCGAGGGAATATTATACAATTTAGCATAGGCATGGGCCATCAGTTCATCTGATTTCTTCGTCGCCGCATATAACGAAACGGGGTTATCCACCTTATCTTCTGTCGAATACGGTACCTTCTTATTGGAACCATATACGGAAGATGATGAGGCATATACCAGATGGGCTACACCGGCAGCGCCATCGTCATAGGAATGGCGGCAAGCTTCCAACAGATTATAAAATCCCAACAAGTTCGATTCTATATATACATCGGGATTGGTAATGGAATAGCGTACTCCTGCCTGGGCTGCCAAATTCACCACCACCGACGGCGTATATTTCTTGAATATATCCTGAATTAACGCCGCATCGGCAATATTACCATGAATAAACGTCCAGGAACTGCCGGACTTCGAAGCCGCCAGCTCATCGATCTGCTGTAACCGGTATTCTTTAATTGCGACATCATAATACTCATTCATATTATCGATGCCGATAACCTGGACATTTTTTACCGTACGCAATAACGCCAATACCAAATTGGCGCCGATAAACCCGGCTGCGCCGGTAACAAAAATGGTTTTATGCGATAAGTCTATATTTGCTGTTACCATATGTGATTCCCCCATATCCCTATTTGCCAGCTAACTGTATCCACCGTGCAAAAAACTCTGTGTGCCAAATTAAACCGTAAAACATATATACCAACAATATGACGGTAATAGCGATTAATATAATCCTCTTACCCGATGGTTTTTCTCCCCAAATAGCCTTTTCCATTACTTTTTTATCACTATATCGGAACGCCGCTGCCAGACAACAAATAAACAGGAACAGCGAAACTAAGATGAGCATACCATTAACTGATTGCCCATATAATACGATTTCCAATACATTCGTATGCTGAATGACGGCCATCGCTTCATTGGATATCGTCGTCCCTGCGGCCATAAAATATACACTTTGCAGGACAGGTACCGTGAGCATTACTATGGCAAATAAAGATACGCCCATGGCTACCCGTGGCTTACGTAGTATGGACAAGGCAATATTTTGCATGGCAATCAGTAACAATGATAAATATATGCCAAAAAATATATCATGTCCATTATATATTGACCGCATGGCATCATGATGTGCTATATAGAATAACACCGGGCCTGAGATAATCCAACTGAATCCCACAAAAAGATGGGGAATATAGACCCGGGAAAAAATATTCTTTTCAACCCCGGTCTGCACCGCATAGGTCAGTATTGCTACGGGTATCCCCATGCGAAACAATAGAGCTATATCCGTCGTGTTCAGTCCCTTGGAGGTACAAAAAAGAGCTGCAAGTATCACTACATAGATTATCATGCTGTTCAATACATATTTTCCGCTTGCTTTTTGCAGTAAATTTTTCATATCTCGTATCACGTCTCCACTAAAAATATTTTGACATATTCTCCATCGCTAATTTGATTATCCCTTCATCTTTTTACCGATTTTTAATATAGCATACCAAAAATAACACTCTAATTTCTTTATAGTCTGCCCTTTTTTGCCATATACTTGTCCCAGCTTTTTAAAACTGTGATAGAATTCCGGTGTTTTGGGCGGCATCGGGTTCGGCATACTGTCCCAAAAGGAGATATCCAGATAATGGCGCCATAATTCATCATCAGCATCAAGGACGATTTCCCAAGGTTTGTCCCTGCCGGAATAATGAATCAAAATACCCTGGATGCTGAAATCCTTATTTTTATGATGGAATAAAGAAGGAATCGGTTTCATATTCCCTTCAACAACCAGATTAATCAAATCCTGTGTCTGCCCCTTAAAACGATGGGGATCTGCGCCCTGATAACTGAATACCTGTTCGGTTATTTTTTCGCGAATCCATTCATCTACATCAATCCACATCAATCCATCGGAAAAATAAACATCCTGTTTCATCTTCAAAAAGGCTACGCGGTCCGGCGTATGATATGTCAGCGCCCCAATAGCTTTACCTTCCAAATCAGTTGTCAGGAACTGACGTAAACTGCCCACACAAATCATATCTGAATCAAGATACAAATATTGCTTTGTGTACTTACGCATAATCCAAGGCATGACGATACGAATGTATGTAACCCGTGAAAAGCGCTTTACCTTAATATGAAAATTCTGGTAAATACGCATGTCCATAACATATAAATAAATATTACACTTATACTTTTGAGCTGTTTTTTCCAGATTGATTTTATTTTTTTCACTATAGCTGTCGACAAAAACATAGAAACTAAAAGAAATATCTTTATTGGTTTCTAAAATTGAGGTGATTTCCGCACCCAGAGGTGGAAAAAACGGGTCATTGATATTGTGACAAATATGTATAGCATCACGGGTATCCGTTGCTTCTTTATATAAAAACTCATGTTTTTCAGTATATAATTGTGCATGTTCGAAATATTCTGTCGTAAATTGATTGGCCATTAGTGGACTCTCCTTGCATAATAAATTATGAATACACGGATATATTCCGTCTTCTAAGCAATATATCAAATTTTAACCGTCTGAAAATATCTAAATTTGAATCAATGAATTGTTTCTGCTCTTTTTCTATAGAAGAAATAAAATAAGCATCATCTCTGGCCCGGATAAAATGGTATAATTCACGTGCCAGTTTTTTGTCTAAACAACGTTTATACCTGACATTATTCATTTTTTCTTCATGTATCAAATCCTGTTTAAGCTGATTCGTACAAATACATATATCCAAAAATCGTTTATGCCCTCCATGAGTCGTACTGGTAGGGTTTTTAAAGTAATAATACAGCGGCCGGTCCGTAATCATAATACGGTTGCTGCGATATAAATACCGTCCAGAAACATAATTATCCTGTGAATGACAATGCTCCGGTGATACAATGCCCTCTACAACGCTTTTCTTATATACGGCATTCCATACGACCTTACACAAGAATTCCGTGAAATACAATGGAAAAATATTGTCTCCGGTAATAACCACATCAGACAACCCTTTTGCTGGCAAAATAGCCGTTTCTTTTATACCGTCTGTTCCTATGGCCGCACAACGGGCCATATCAAGATTATTTTTTACCATCATTTGTACCAAGGTAGCATACATTTCAGGATGAAGCCAGTCATCACTGTCTACAAAAGCAATATACTCGCCTTTAGCAAAAAGGAGACCATTGTTTCTGGCCCCGCTCAGTCCTTCATTTTTTTGATGAATTACCATTACTCGTTCATCCTTCACCGTATATTCATCGCAAATATCTCCACACTGATCGGGAGATCCATCATCTATCAGCAAAATCTGCAAATTGCGATACGTTTGCTGACAAATAGAATCGATGCACCGCCGTAAATATGGCTCTACTTTATATACGGGTACAATGACGGAAATCAACGGTGTCTGATTCATATTGTACTCTCTTTCCGCATAAAACTGCTTTCAAAATAACACAATAATTATACTCCTAATACTATTACATTACTACATTTTATAACTTTTTCAAATATTTATGCCGTATATGAATATATTTTCTATATTTTTTCAAATACCACGTTAAACCCCATTTTTCCAAATGCTGCCATATTGAACGTTTTCGAAAGAAACCGGCAGACACCCGGCGCAACGTTATTTCATCATATATCGTTGCGTCGGTTATGAAAGCCGCCCGAATACGAACAACTGTATCCGATACCCCAAATAAAACCAATCCTTCATCCGAAACCCTGCTGTTTGGGCCTTCCCTGACTGTAAAAGTCACGGCCTGTTTCAACGGATACATATATACGGATAGCTGACATTGTTCCGTCTTTTCAGGCAGGATATAATCGTAGACAAAATCATCATTGATTTTTAACTTGAGGAACGGCTGCATCATAGTTTTTTGCATCTTTTCCGCAAAAAATTCACATTCAGCCAACCCGTACGTGGTACCGGACCACTCTAAAATTTGAACCGTACAGGTATGAACATCCTGCTGCCGCGGAATGGAAATCGTAAACGCTCTGCCATGTTGTGGCATCGGGCCATATATTGCTGAATACCCACTATCAAAACAAATACGCCACTTTATAATACGGCCGTCATCATTTATATTCGCAAAAAAACGAATTAATGTAATTTGTTGTCCCTGCTCCCAATGAAACGTCAGTTTTTTCTCCGGATCCGTTTCATCCGGTCTCCATACATACTGATGAAATATAGCTTTTTTAGTGTCTATATCGGTCGTATCCAATAATTTAAAATCACGAACCCTGTCCGCCAATCCTGAAGTCGCCGTTACATCCGCCTGATAAGACAGACTATCTGTACGACGTTGCCAAAAAACGGTATCACCATTAATAATACGTACAGCATGCAGTGCGGCACTCTGTGATTTATGTTCAAAAAGTGCTTTATATAATGTATTATGCCGCATATACATCGTACGGCACTCAGCACAGACCGGAAAGCGAACCCGTTTCGACCATTCATATAGAGAATATCCTATGATTCGATCCGGCCCATCATCCGGACACGGCACGGACCGTAAATTCGGTTGATAGAAATCAGCCGGTGCTCCAAAAGAAGTGCAATACGCAAATCCTTTGAATACAGCCGGCTGATACGCATTACCCGGACGACGCAATATTTCCCCTAATGTTTCTTCAAACAAAACCGAGCAGGCACGATGATCGGCATGAACATCATAATCAACACAAAATATAATATCGGCCTGTATGTCCAGCAGTAAGTCATGCAAATCTTCTTTGAAATGATGCCGATCATATGGGCTATGCCTATGACGTTTCTGCCAGGCATAATCAGGGAAATCAGCTATTCCATATGTTTCTTTTCGTCCTCCCGGAGATGTAACCGCTTCCTTGTCAGCATAAAATACATGACCGCCCTTACAAAAATTACCTGTATCACCATATCCCAGGAAAAGGATGTGCTGTACACCCAGAATAGTCAACGAATGTACTGCTTCATGCATTCTCGTTGCCGCCCAAAAGGAATAATCACCGTTCGTTGTAAACACACAATATACTTCGTCATTATGCCGTACAAAATTGCACATTACACTACCAGCCACATTAATTTCATCATCTTCATGCGGTACAATGACTAATACTTTTCTGGGTTCTTTTTTCTCCTTATTCATGTTTTTTACCGCCTTTTATATAATAATGAATAAGAGACGCTAAGGAATACGAGTGCATATATGTCTTATATTCCATTCGCTTGGCTAAAGGCATTTTTGTCGTTTTTAAGAATTTCTGAAGGACATCTTTGTAGGAAACCAACGTTTTATTATACTCTTTTTCCCGACGATATTTGATATCATATCGCAACATCGCAATGATAGACTTCGCATATCCGCGAAATACACTGTAACGCAACTCATAATTCTCCGTTGCCAGAGTACCTACTTTTTGATAGATCAGTTCATTGACCCGAAAATTATTTTCCCAAATTGCAGCCGTATTCTGCCGGGATAAACTGCCGGCATGCTGGATATAGTGATAAAATTGATGCGGTAACAGAACCCCTTTCGATGCTTTCATCAGAATTTCAGTAATAAATAATTTATCTTCCGAATACGATACGGATTCATTAAAACGAGTCCCATTAATAAGCTCTTTTCTATATACTTTATTCAACGAGCTGTCCATAAAATACCCTTTTTTCGATAATAAAGAAAGCGGCGTAGTACTTATTATTCCCTTTGCTCTGATATGAACGATCGGCTCATACCTTTTTTCTTTGATGACACGACAGACCGCAAAATCAGCACTATGTTCTTCCAGGGCAGCAATCATCCAATCATACATTACCGAATCAATGGTATCATCTGCATCGACAAACGCAATATACTTTCCTGTCGCTTCTTCTATACCACGATTGCGGGCAGAACTGACACCACCATTTTCTTTACAAAGTATCCGAATTCGTGAATCTTGTTCAGCCATCTGTCGACAAATCGTCACACTGGTGTCAGTGGACCCGTCATTGACCAACAGTAATTCAAAATTATGATACGTTTGTCCCAGTACGGACTGTATCGTCTGCTGTAAAAATTCCTCGTTATTGTAAATGGGAATGATGATACTTAATTCAGCCATGCTATCACTCCTTAGAATGCCAACAGATGTCAAATACGGCTAGTCCCCAATAGAACCAATATAAATGCATCGGATGCCTGCTAAAAAAGTCATAATCAAACAAACCAGAAACAAGAATAACTGCTAGGACAATACAAACACTTCCTGTCCATCGTAACGTCCGCAAAGAATTGCTTCTATTCAGAAATCCTGATTTCCACAGTGTACCTGCCTGGAATCCAAACAGGGCCAACAAGCCAACTAGTCCGATGAGACCGGATTCATTCGTTGTCTGAATATAAATATTATGAGGTGACTTAATATTCTTTTCTTTTCCCGGTAATTCAAATCGTTCTTTATACACCGTGCCCCAGTTTCCTATGCCAATACCTGCTACAGGATGTTCTTCATATATTTGTTTGGATACTTCTAACAGATATATCCGTCCGTCGGCCCCTAAGTTCTGATGAATACGCTGATAAAAAACCGGCGGCGCAAAGCCTATTACAAAAACGGTAGCAATCAGAATACCTGCTCCTATTATTTTAAACGTAAGCCAATCCCGACAAGAATATATCATCGCCATCAATAAAATAACTGTTAAAAAACAGCTGATGTAGGCATTCCGGGATCCCGTGAGTACAATAACAATCAATCCCCAAAAATATAGCAGCAATCCCGTAAGACCTAATACAGGCATTCGTTTCCAATATTTCATGACCCCGAAAAGAACAATAGGCAATAACAGACTCAATACATTTGCCAAACTATTAGGCCCGCTGAAAGATCCTATCAACCTGCCATGTAATACACTGTTACCATCAATAAAATTGGGATGGAGCAATGTATCAGCACAGTACCATAATACGGAAAGCCCAATTCCCAGCCATATAGTAAAGAACGTACCTTTATATGGTTTTCCCATTATGGCAAATAAAAAAAACGGTGCGATCCTGCAGGCATATTTCCCAATGATTCCTATATCCCCGCCATTCCAGATTGAAGGAATGAGCATGCTCATCATCCAAATACAGATGACGATACAAGACCCTATGAAAACCCGGCTTTGGGCCATCATACTGATATACGATTCATGGTAGACCCGGCAAAAAATAAAATAGAGAATGATAGAAGCCGTAATCAGCGCGCCTATATCCAAACCGCAGCCTAATGTCAATACAAGAACAGGAAGTAACTGAATATACGGTTGATAAATCTTAAAAAAACGCATTGCCATGTTTCCTCTCTTACTGCATAAAAAATTAATGCAACCATTCCGATACAGGCCGTAATAATTCGGGATGCTGCAAAAAGTACGCTGTCAGGCTCTTCTCTGCGGCGCATTCCATTGTATAGGGCGATTTTCCCTGTTCCATCTCCTGCCCGGATTGAGCAGTCAGTTTTTGATAATAATCATTCCTGAAAGAACCGATACATTCCTGATTCACCCAATAATCAGGAGTAATACAGGTATCAATTGGCTCGGTCAACGAAGGAAATAACGAATAATACGTGAACCCTGCCGGCGCTATCAATTCCATAACTGTCGGCAGAATATTCATATGACCACCGATATGGTTATCCGCCAAAGAGTCTTTCGTCAAATTTTTATGATGAAACATCAGTACAGGTGACCTACGTTCCCGTATCGTATATTCACGATTCATAAAGGATGTATGTTGCAACTCTGCGCATTGAGAACCATGATCCCCAGTAACAATGAACAAGCTGTCAGGATATTCCCTTTGCATATCCTGGATAAAGTGATTAATCGCCTGATCAGAATACCAGTATGCCCCCATTATTTTAGGAATAATAGCAGTACGTAATACATCAGAAGGAACTTCCATTATTTTTTTAGGATCAAATCCCAATGATTTCAAAGGTAATTTATAGGGACCATGATTGGAAGTCGTATAGATAAAATGAAATTGAGGTCCATCCGTATCCGCTTTGATGAGTTCCGCTGTCTTCTGCAAGAAAATATGATCATACACGCCAACCCAGGACCGCGGTGCCTTGGAATCACAAATATCAATAGCTGAATACGCATGATTAAAACCACAGGACGGAGCAAAATGACTGAAATTGCCGTTGGACAAGCTGCCGCCATACCAATAATTTGTTTCATATCCTAATTTACGCAACTGCAACGGCATCGATGTCGGCAACGTTCCCTGCCAAAATGCTTCCTTTTCATTCAACTCCAGTTCATCATCAAAAATCCCCAACATGAGACTGACAATGGACGGGCGGGAAATCAGTCCGGCCGATAACGTGGTATGAATAGATGCCGTATGACTGTCGGCCATCAATTTTTTCCCTTCATCGGCAACGTGCAATTTTGCAAAAGGTACATCAAAATAAGGCTGTGAATAACTTTCACCGACAATGAAAAAAATATGAGATGGCATTGCCATATGAGGACCCCGAGCAGTCCGGCGGAATGCAGCTAAGGCTGTATCAAACGAATCCATAGAGCCACCGTTTCGTTCCACAAAGGAACGGATGGATTCCAAATTTTCCGTATCGCTTTTTTTCAGGATAGCCTGTGGATGATGTTTCTTCAGCATTTTTAAAGCAATCAAATCATCTACCGTTGCTTTAGCTAAAAAAGGATCGTTTTTTACATCAGCCGGAATGGTATCCCATGCCGGTTTATTGTCATGCATAAACGTGCCGCCATAGCGAAAAAAATAAAAAGCCGCCACTACTGCTAACACAATTCCCCCATTAAACAAATACTGTACCATACCCGTCAATGCCGGATACGGTATGGACGGCAAAAAGAGAAATCCTTTTATTGCCAAAAGGACAACCGCTATATAAGGAATAATACCCAATAATATCCGTGCCCCGTGATATTGATTAAAGAAAATATCAATCAGGTTGTTTTTTTCTGCTTTTTTCCCCATAAAGACAATGCTGTTAAATATATCATGAAACTGCGTATAGAAAATCATTTTACCAACAAAGGTGCCGTATAAAACAGCTGCATATACGCCACCCAACAGCAACCGTAATATATCACCTTCAGAAGCCCAAAAGCTCAGGAACAATCCCGGCAGAGTCACAAACACAACAGCGTAGAGAAATACATATGTATTAATATCCATTCCCCACCAAAAAGCAAAGCGAAAACAATGCCATAACGTTTTACCCTTTCCCGTAAGAGTCGGATATGGCTTGTGAACAGCAATAAAAACAGCGCGAAACAGCGCGCATAAAATCGGAAAAAATATCCATAATTTAATATCTTGTTGTATCGATAAAAAAAACTGTTCAAACAAAATAATAGCTCCCCCATTCTCAGGCATCAGGAATGTATAAGTTTTTGAAATAAATAATCCCACATATCCCAAATATGGGATGATTGGTATGGCTCCATACTTATTGCTGCCTTTTGACCCATGGCCGCACGCAATGACTGATTATCCATGATCTTTTTCAAGCCTGCAGCAAATGCTTCAGCTCCATCATCACATAGCACACCATTTTCACCATCGATGATTAATTCATTAACAGCATCCGCCGAGCGAAATCCTACAGCCGGTATCCCGGAAGCCATTGCTTCCGTCAAGGCAAGTGGAAAACCTTCATAGGCAGATGGAAATGCAAAAATAGCTGACTTTCTTATTTTTTCCTGTACTTTAGTTGTTCTGCCTTCCAAAAAAACACGTTCTTGCAAATGTGAATCTGCAATTTGTTGACGCAATCTTTTTTCATATGCAAAGTCACCATCAGTGTCACTGTATATTTCAACATGCCAGTGCGGATATTGTTTGGCCAATAGTGCAAACGCTTCAATTAAAATATGTGTTCGTTTTTGGACCGGATCCAATCTCCCTACCGTAATAATTGTATATGCATCTTTCGACGACTGTAAATCCGCTCTGTTGGAAGGTTCTACATAATCAACGGCATTCGGTATACAAATAATATGTGTATGTGGAAGATATTGGCCGGCCTGATCAACAAAACCCGGCATCAGTACTTGCATAACATCGCATTTTTCCCGTTCTCTCAACATCGCCGCATCTGCATGACCCAATAAATTTCGAATCGCATTATGCATCATAGCGATGACTGGAATTCCTGTCATTCCCAACAAATTCGCGGTTTGTACAGATTCCTGTGTATATCCGACAATGCAGTCAATCTTTATATCCCGAATATATGTATTCAATTTCCGTGCTGAAAGTCCTGCCCTCCATAGTTCAAACGGATTGGACATAAAATGAAAAATTCGATTGATTTCCCTTTTAGTCTTTATATAAAAAGGCATTTTGACCAATCGCAATCCCAGTGTAATCAATGTAACCCGATCATCTAACGGAAAAAAAGGCACGCTTCCGGCATCGTCATTTGTCGCAATGATGACATGGTAACCGCGATTGACAAATTCATTAGCCATATTCACCAACACCCGTTCTGTACCGGCACCTACGGTAATGCTACATTTTCCCATATAGAGCAATAATAATGTCTTCAAATGATCCTCCATTTTCTACATCGGTATGGTGATTTCTATTTTAATATCTGTTTTAAAAATACCGCTGTACTAAAATCACTATTGACTTTACAAAGGTTATTTTCATACATGGGTATATTTTCTTTGTAAGACATAAGAAAATCACGAAGCTGTACGGATAGTACGTCCATATCTTGCAAATTCACTTCTGCCCCTATAGTATACTGTGCCAATATCTCTGGATTGAGAACCGATGTCACTAAAACCGGCTTATACAATGCTAAGGCATTGAAATAGACCGCACTCCAATTATACAGATAGCGCGGATTACTATACGGTAAAAACAATATATCGACATGCTGCAATGCATCATACCAAGATTTACCAAATAATTTGCCTTTGATAAAGGTTACATTCGTTTCCCGGGAATACGTATCCATGATTCGCTGCATGTCCTCTGCATCTTCCGCATCCGTCGGTGCCGCTTGGACAACAAATTCTGCTTTGCTGCCCATATTCGTCTGCACAAATGCACGAATAATCCCTTCAACGTCTTTTTCGCCTTTACGATAATGACCAAAAAAACCAATACGGACGGGTTCTTTATATATCAAATGCGAATCCGCTTCTATTCCATCCGGCAATAATACCGGCGGCGGAATGATTTCCACATTCGGCACCTGATCATTTACAAAGTCATTTCGCAACGATGTGATTTTTAATTTAATGTTTTTATATGGCAGACAAGCCCTGGCCTGTGCTAAAAATTTAGGCTTTTCCTGTGGATTGACCCCGAGAAAAATAAAAACAACCGGAACCGGGCTGTCCTTCAATTTACTCTTACGCAGAGAACGCAGGTACCGATAGGTTGCTGTTGTCAGGAAAATTACATCGACTTCACCGTTAACGGCCTTTTCATAAGCAGAATCAAACCAACGGACACGACGTTGTTCCCGTTGGATAGAAAGCCAAAGTTTCTTTACTTTTCCCGCCCCTTCATAATCAACGATTTCTCCACCCTGCATATATTCGACAGGAATACCAAAATCGACTGGTAACGAACTGTGTTCCGGTAAATACAGAACAGGTTCGTGTCCCTGCTTTTTTAACTCATTTATAATCAAGCGGTCAAATTCTTGTTCAAAACCGCCACTGGTTTTCACTGTTTCCAGAATAGCTGCACGCATAATATGACTCCTGATTTCCTAAAAACTACATTTACCATCATAAATTATATCATAAAACAAATCATTAGACTAATATACCGCACATTCTTTTTGGTATCACTTATTTTTGATCAAAATCGATAATAAAATTGATATTTATTTTATATGTGATACAATGAATATAAAGTTGTTATAATTCTGTTATAATTTTATCTTACAAAGGAGGGTATTATCTTGCAAAAGCCGTTACTTATTGTACATTGCATGGCAAAAGTCAGTTTGGTTTTCACTGTATTGTCAACATGCGGCGTATTTTGATGATTGCATCATGTAATGTGGAGTAAGCGGGGCAGGTTCTGTACAAGACCAGTACCAAACTCGGCAGCCAGAGAAATTCCCGACAGCCCTGACAGTAAAACAAGCAAACCTGTAGCATATATTGCTACAGGTTTGTTTGTTTTACTGTTCTTTTTTAGATTGATGAAGCCGGTTCATTTCATGCAGCTTCAAATATTTCAACATTTCATAGAAAAAATGGTTAAAACACATATACGTCCCCATCCAGCCGTCCAAAAAACCG
>JALCDF010000025.1 GCA_022641375.1 Megasphaera sp.
ATCTTGCCCTAATCAGCATATACCCTTCCTGGTACCAACAAAAAAACACCCTTGCAGAAGGGGGACTGCAAGGGTATCAGGAGAGAAACTGTATTATCTTAACACATTACTGGATCGCAATACGATGACTTTCATCTACGGTCTTTTGATCCACTTTCGGCAAGGCTACTTCCAAAACGCCATCTTTGAAGGACGCCTGGATAGCATCTTTCTGGATATTATGGACAACGAACTGACGGCAGAAGGAACGGCTCATCCGTTCTTTACGAATATAATTCTTCTGATCATCTTTTTCGTCTTTTGATTCTTCATGTTGAGCCGACACGGTCAATACATCATGATCATACGAAAGGGTCACATCTTCTTTTGCCACACCCGGAAGATCCGCTTTCAGAAGATATTCGCTGCCTTTATCTTCAATATCTACTCTGGGTGCCTGATATGCGCCATCAGCAGGCTGCATAACATTTTGGAAAAAGTTGTCAAATACATCATCCGGAAATAAAAAGTCATTGGTACTTACAACTGGAAATAAATTTTTCATCATAAAAACCTTCCTTCAAAAATTCATATCATTGTATGCACCAGGAAGAATTTGCTTTTTTGACTTTTAAGTCTATCTGTAACCTCTTCCTGATTACAGCTATATCATATACCCGTTTAGCACTCTTGTCAATAGAGTGCTAAACATATTTTTGAACTTTTTGACTTTATAGGCGGCTTCTATTTACACTGTGTGTTTGTCCGTTGTATATGGTCATATTTCATGATACACTAACTATACATGTACTTACTATCTATATCAAGGAGGTATTTTACCTATGGAATTCAAATTATGGAATGTATTAACCGACCTGAAATCTCACTACGACTGGGTTGAACTGTCACACTCGCTAAACAATGACAGCCCCTATTGGAGCGGCATTCCCGATGGCTCCGTAGACCTTTCCAAAACCTGTTTCGACTGGGACAATGATATGCTCGAATGTCTCATCCAAACATTTACATTTCCCGGCCAGTTCGGCACTCATATCGATTTTCCGGGGCATTTCGTCCGCGGCAAAGCCACTTCAGAATCATTCGGAGTCGATCAGCTCCTATTTCCTCTTTGTATCATCGACGTGACCGCCAAAGTCGCTCAGGATATCCATTATGCTGCTGGCATCGACGATATCAAAAACTGGGAAAAACAATACGGACCGATTCCTGATGGTGCCTTCGTCGCCCTCCGAACGGATTGGAGTAAAAAATGGCCCGACATAAATGCTATGTCCGGTCTGGATGCCGACGGAAATGAAAACTTTCCGGCCTGGTCGCTCGATACACTGAAATATATTTATGAAACGCGCAATGCTGCCGCCAACGGCCACGAAACAATGGATACCGATGCTTCGGCAGTAGCTGCAGCAGCTGGTGACTTAATTTGCGAACGCTATGTCCTCAATCAGGGAAAAATCCAAATCGAAGTATTGAACAATCTGGATAAAGTCGCTCCTGCCGGTGCACTGCTTATCGCTGCCTGGCCGCGAATAGAAGGAGCCACCGGCCTGCCGGCCCGTGTCTTTGCAATTACACCAAAACCGTAATGCGCTAATCAATACTATGTCCTATCCGTATCCATATAAACAGAAAAAGCTCCTGATACAGGAGCCTTTTCTGTTTATGGGTGTGAAAAGCAAATCATCGTTTCATCACAAAATCAAAGAATAATATTTTTTTGTTTTCCTGCCAGATACGTATCAATATTATCAAACACGATAACTGCCCGTTTTTCCATGGATTCTTTCGTAGCAAACGCAACATGCGGCGTTACGATGGTATTCTTGGAATGGAGCAATGGATGATTCGTATCCAGAGGCGGTTCATTTTCAAATACATCGATGCCGGCACCGGCAATTTTACCGCTGTTGAGGGCATCAGCAAGAGCCTTCGAATCAACGACCGGTCCCCGTGCTTCATTGACCAGATACGCTGTCGGTTTCATATACGATAATGTTTCGGCATTAATCAAACCGCGGGATTGATCCGTAACCGGACAATGGAGGGATACGATATCAGCCTGTTCCATCATTTCTTTCATCGGCAGATAATGGATCAAATCCGTATCTTTTTTATGAGAAAAACCGTTATACGCAATTACTTTTGCACCAAACGCATGAACGAGCTGGGCTACGCGACCGCCAATGGCACCCGTCCCGACAAGGGCAACGGTTTTACCTTCCAGTTCGCTGCCGATGAAACCGGCTTTTGTACCTCCGGCACGGCAGGCAGCATCTACCTGCGGTACATAACGAAGCAAATCCAACATCATCGCAATGGCCAATTCAGCTACGGCAACAGTAGAGTACCCGGAAGCATTGCTAACTTTTATGCCCTTGGCTTTCGCCGCATCAAGAGCTACATGATCGACACCGGTAAACGCTACATCAATGTACTTCAATTTAGGACAGCCGTTGATGACATCCGCTTTAAGGGGCATGTTGGCAATAATGAGGATATCCGCATCCTTGGCTTCAGCAATCTGTACCTGGGGATCATCATTCCGTTCATACGCCGCAAATTCATATCCTTTCTTTTGTAAGGGTGCTACGTACGAATCAAGTAATTCTTTGCTGATACCTAATGATTCTAATAAAACAATTTTCATAATAAAAGCTCCTTTCGACACATGTATTTTATACTTTCATTATACGCATATTTAAAAAATTTGTAAGATATTCTTGCCAAATTCATATTGAAACGGGGTTGAAATGATAAATGAGTATGGGTTTTGTTAAAATTGCTTCAAATGCAACCCCAGCGTTGCCAATAAGTCATTCATGGATGCTGCATGTACTTTTTTTGCTGCTTCACAGACAATCATTGCACACGCTTTGGCATCGTCCAACGCCTGATGATGCCGGAATTGATATCCCAAAAAATGAGCTACCGTATCAAGTTTATGATTTGCCAATTCAGGCCATACTTTTCGGGATATTTCTACAGTACAGGCATAGGAAATATCCGGCATTTCCAAATGATAATACTGCAACAGACTCCGCAAGACCCGCGTGTCGAAAACAGCATAGTGAGCAACAATAATTCGTCCATCAATATGCGGACGAATCGACGGCCATAAGGCATCGAATTTTTGTTTGTGAGCCACCTGTTCCGGCGTAATCCCATGAATACGGATATTGTCCGGCGAAAACACCATAAACGGCGGTTTAATCAGTGTATATCCTTCTTTGACACAGGCATCATCATTCATCGTGACTGCCGCAAGAGAACAAGCACTATTGGCATATTTATTAGCTGTTTCAAAATCAATAGCCGTAAAATCAAGCATCGTATCGATCCTTTCTGGTTTAAATTCCCCGGGGAAGGGAGTTCTTATAGCACTCATACATATCATTATATATTATACCAGTTTAAAATTTCTTGCAAAGATGACCGGAAAAAGATATACTAATGCAATCAAACGAATTCATCCGGCTGCCGGCAGACATTACCCCAGCGGCAGCACCTAAAGGAGCCTTATGCGATATATAGAACATCGGAAACTCATGATTGACAATCGTACCATTCCCTACGAATTGGAACGTAAAACCGTAAAAAATATTAACCTGCGCGTCCGTCCCGACGGCTCCGTATATGTATCTGCTAATCCCACTATATCTTTAAACCATATCGAAGATTTCATGACCGAAAAACAACAATTTATTTTGAGCAATATAGACGATATTGCCAGGCTGCAACAGGAGCATCCACCCTGTCGCCTGGAACAAGGGGAAACATTGTACCTGGCAGGGAAGCCGTATACCCTGCATATCGAAGAGTATCATTTTCTTAAAGCGGGTCACGATGATACCGCCATCTATATGCAGCTTCCCACCGCTTCCTGGGAAAACAAGCTGAATGCATATGATACACTTCTTCGTCAGGAAGCCTCCCTGCTATTTACAAACAGTATCCAACGGATATGGCCGCTGATCCAGCCATATGGTGTTCCCCTGCCGGAGTTTCACAGCCGTTTTATGAAATCCCGTTGGGGTTCCTGTATCCCCTTAAAAAAACGCATCAGCCTGAGTACCTATTTGGCCATCATGCCGGAACGCTGTATCGATCAGGTCGTCCTCCATGAATTGTGTCATCTGATTCATCCCAATCATTCCAAACACTTCTATGCGCTCATGACAAAACTCATGCCTGACTGGAAGGAACGAAAAGAAACTATGAAAAAATATATGCCCTACTGCATATAGAAAACAGGAGCATGGATTCCGTATATGAATCCATGCTCCTGTTGTTATTATTTAGGATCAATGTGTATCGTCGGATCACAAGGTCCGTATTTCGATTTCAAAGACATCGCCACGGCATCGGAAATCGCATGCGCCTGATAAACCGGTATCAAGCGGTTTACTTCCAAATGAAAGTCTAATACGACCGTTTCTCCCACAGCACGCGTCCTCAAATGATGGAATCCCAACACCCCGGGGTTTTCTAAAATGATACGCCCGATGCGGTTTTCTTCCATTGTACTCAACGACGTATCCGTCAAATCATCATAACTTTTACGACACATCTTATATCCGACACGAAGAATGCCACAGGCAACAATACAAGCAATCAGGGGATCTATCCAGGTCCAGCCGGTAATCTTCATCAAAGCCACGCCGGTCATAACCGCCGCTGATGTCCATACATCAGCCCGCAAATGCATCCCATCTGCTTTTAATGCTTCTGACCCCGTTTGTTGCCCAATGCGAAACAGCCGTTGTGACACAAACGCATTGATCATACTGGATACAGCCATGACACCGATTGCCCAATATAATCCTTGCGGCATTTCCTGTGGTGTAAAGAATTTGCCGACAGCTTCGTAAAAAATTCCTAAGGCCGCTACGATAATAAGGAGAGATTCAAACGCAGCCGACACATTTTCCACCTTACCATGCCCATAATCATGATCTGCATCAGGGGGCGCAGACGATTTTTTTACGGCAAGGCAGGCGATTGCCGCCGCCAATAAATCAACGGCGGAATGAATGCCTTCTGAAAGGATACTTACTGTCCCCGTCGAAAGACCTACTGCAAGTTTCCCTATTACTAAAATTGTATTACTGATAACAGACAGATGCGCTGTCTTATTTTTTAATTGAATCATATCTTGTGACATAACGTATGGCTCCTAACCGTGACATAGTAAATAAATAGCTTTATCCAATTATCTCACAGGTTCAGGAGTAACTGGTATAGAAAATGCCTGTGGGACTATCATGAAAGTCCCACAGGCATTACCCGTTGCTTACGCCCGGCTGTACTGACAGCCTGTCATTAGCTCTATGTTATCATTTATGTTCTCATTTGTAAATACCTAAAAAACATCATCATGCACATTTCCATATATATTGTTCATGCCAATTATTACAATGTCACCATCTGTTCTTTTTCCAGTAAGGATGGCTCGCCCTGTAAAAAGGTCATAATATATACATCTTTCACCGCATCATGATTAGCATCTAAAGAAATCGTTCCGGTAACACCGGCAAAATCAACGGTTTTCGCCAGTTCTGCTGCTACGTCTTCAGGATGTCCATTCTGGCTGCGGCGAATTGCCTCCACGGCCATCATAAAGGAATCATACCCCAATGCGGCATAACTATCAGGCAGCAAGCCATATTTTTCATAATACATCGCAATAAATTTTTTTGATTCATTATGCTGTACATCATTTGCATAATGATCACTATAATATAGCCGGAATTGGCCGGCCGGCTGTATCGCCTGTGCCATTTTAGGGCCATTCCATCCGTCGGGTCCTAAAATGGGCTTTTGAAAACCACCGGCACGTAAGGAATCGATACATTGAACAGCCTGGTCATCATAAAAGGGAGCATAAACGACATCACAGGGTTCCTCAGATAATTTCAACAAGATATTTGCCATATTTTTATCCTGTGAATCCAGTGGCAAAAATATAGGCACTGTGCCACCATCCGTTTCAAATGCCTTACAGAAAATTTCGGCCAGCCCTCGTGAATACGGACTTCTCTCATCATACATCACCGCAGCAGTGCGTCCATTAAGCTGCCGTACAGCATAATCTGCCATTGCCCGTCCCTGATACGCATCGATGAACGTTGCCCGGAACATATACCGATATACTTCCCTTGTCTTACTATCTACAGTTATATCCGGATGGGTTCCCGCCGGACTGATAACCGGTATTTTATTACGTTCTGTTTCAGGAATAACTGCCAACGCACATTCCGTCATGTTAGGACCAATTATAACCGATACATGCTGTTGAGATAACTCTCTTGCTGCCGCCGACGCATCGTCCGGCAAACCATGGTTATCTACGCTGATAAGCTGTACCGGCTGGCCTAAAAGACCCCCGGATTGATTGACTTGATCCTTAGCTAGCTCAATCCCTCTTGCCGTCGACTCCCCATATGACATACCGGTACCGCTTAACGCCAGATTAACGCCAATCGCTACGGGATGTTCCTGTGAAGTAGTCTTGCAGCCACTGATAAACGTCAGGCAGACTGCCAAGCAAAGACCCAGACATGCATATGTTTTGATAGAATGCATAGAAACCTGCCTCTCTCCCGCATAAAACGTACCGGTAATAATAGAAAAAAAGAGGGTATTTGCCTCAATGCAAATACCCCTGCTCGTTAATGTAAAAATAATAGTGGATCTGTAGGCGTACCATTGACCCGCACTTCGTAATGGCAATGCGGCCCTGTGCTGCGGCCTGTACTGCCCGCCAATGCAACGATATCACCTGTCTGTACTTCCTGGCCTACAACGACAAGAAGCATTGAATTATGCCCATACCGGGTAACAAATCCATTGCCATGATCGATTTCAACAAGATTTCCGTACCCATCAACCCAGCCGGCCATCGTAACCTTACCGGCTGCGGTAGCATGTATCGGCGTTCCGTAATCAACGGCGATATCCAGCCCTTCATGGAAACCGGTACCTCCCCCGATAGGATTTCCCCGATACCCGAAATTCGACGTAATCGTCCCATTAACAGGCCAAATCGTCGGCGTAGACGATGATTTATACTTTTTCGAAATCTGTTGCATCTGACGAACTTGTGTGCCCGCTGTATCCCCCAAGACTGTTTTCAGCGTAATAAAACTAACTATCCGGGCATTTGTCCTTGTTTCCAATCGTGAGGTGGCCAGCAGCAAGTCATTGTAACTGGCATTAGAAACGTCCGGCGATTTCTTCTGCGCACCGGCTACGCCACCTTCACCTTTTGGGCTGTCACCCGTTCCTGCCCCCTTAACCATTTGACGCAGTTCCTGGTCCAGTGTATCCATTTTATCCATTTTATCCTGCAGGGAAGCTGTCTTATCCCGCATGAGTTCCAATTGTTGTTCATGAAGTGCTTCTCGTTGCCGCGCTTGCTGCAATGAAACATATTCATAAATACCTATGCCCGCTGTCAGGATAAATACGACAACGGCTGCCGCCGTTATCCGTATGACTTTCTTATACTGTTGTGGTGTAAGGGTCACAGAATTTGTTATATCTTTTTTTAAAATCAGTTGATGCCACCGGGTCCTGGGAATTTTTTCTTTCCATTGAGCCAGGACTCCCTGCATCTTTTCCCGAAAATTCAAAATTTTACCTTCTTTTCATACCATAATTTTATACCAATAGTCTTACCGCATGTACGCCCTGCCTATAAGCCTATTCTTTTTGTACCGTATGGATATTACCACTATATTTCAACGCATTATCCAAACTTTCTTTTTCTTCTTCACTCATACCATAGAGACATTTGCCTTCGACAATCGGCTTTGCAAAAATTCGGGATTCGCTTCTGCCATACACGCTGGACAAACAAAATCCATCATTTTTCCCATCCAATACGGTAAACGCAAAGCTCAAATTATTACCTATATTATCAAAAGCATTGTATTTAACAAAGCCTATTTTACGGAAACAATTACTTTGCACAGCCAGTATATCTTTCTGTGTCTGATGGATCATGTCCAATGTGCCTTGTAAATCATGAAGTTTGACAACATCTTCATTTAATTTGGTTTCTACGCTTTTACCTGTCTCATCCTGCATAAAGAAAGCATACTTGGCTTCCAGTTTCCTGATATGCAAATTCAATATAACGATGTAAACAAGGAGAACGATCAATATAAGACCTATAACGCCAGCCGCTGCCGCATATACCATCTGCGGTTCTAATCCGTAAAACATATCTTTCCTCCCGCTTATATAATGATAGGAGCGTATAAAAACGCTCTTGGTTTGTAATATCTATACAGTGAACGATGAAGCCGGCTGATGATCCATATCATCCTGCTCGTCTGTGAGCATTGCCAGGATACGTTCAAATTCCTTTTCCGATGTGAAAGAAATTTCTATTTTTCCTTTATTTTTATTTCGGCCTACCCGGATAGCTACGGGCGTCCCCAAATGCATTTTCATCTTGTCCTGTAAGGATTCTAAATAGGCATCCGGCAGTTCTTTTTCCTTATTATCCGGATGTTCAGCCTGTTCCATCAGCATTTTTACCAATCGTTCAGACTGTCGGGCGGATAACCCTTGATCAATAATACGGCGAGCCCCTTCCAGTTGCAATTCTTTCGATGAAAGTTGCAGCAGGGGACGTGCCTGCCCCATTGATAATGTTCCTTCCGATACCAGTACCTGGATTTCTTCCGGAAGCCGGAGAAGCCTCATCATGTTAGCTACATGGGAACGGCTCTTGCCTACTCTCCCGGCAGCTTCCTCCTGAGTCAAATCAAAATCCCGGATCAGGGAATCATAGGCCTGTGCTTCTTCAATGGCATTCAAATCTTCCCGCTGTATGTTTTCAATCAAGGCTATTTCAGCAGCGATATCCGGTGTATAGTCTTTTATAATCGCCGGAATCGTTTCCATGCCGCAGATTTTAACTGCCCGCAAACGCCGTTCTCCGGCAACGAGCTCATAGGAACCGTCAGCCTGTTTTTGAACAACAACCGGTTGTACCAGTCCATAGCGGCGTATGGAATCTGCCAGCGTCTGCAATGATTCTTCGTCAAAAACACGCCGGGGCTGTCGAACATTAGGATGAATAGCCTGGACAGGGATATCAACCGGTCCCTGTCCAGAAGAAGTATCATCAACATGCTGTTCTTTTGTAGCAAAGTCTCCTAATAGTGCCCCCAGCCGGGGATTATTCCCAAGTCCCATTTTTTTAGCTGACACGGCGAATCACCTCTTTCGCCAACTTCTTATAAACTTCCGTTCCCCGGGAATGCGGATCATACAAAATAATCGGTTCGCCATGGCTTGGTGCCTCACCAAGGCGTACATTACGGGGAATAATCGTCTTGAATACCTGCCCATTGAAATATTTTTTGACTTCTTCTGTCACCTGAATCGACAAATTCGTCCGTCCGTCATACATGGTCATCAGCAAGCCCAGTAAACGCAACTTATTATTTAAGCTGGACCGCACCATTTCAACGGTCTGCATCAGCTGCGCCAGCCCTTCCAATGCATAAAATTCACATTGAACGGGAATCAGGACAAAATCTGCTGCCACCAGGGCATTGATGGTCAGTAATCCTAAAGACGGCGGACAATCAATAATGATATAATCATATGGTTTTTTCAATGTGTTCATATACTGCATCAAAGACCCGGACAAAGCATGTTCCCTGTCTTTCATATTAACCAGTTCTATGGCTGCGCCGGCTACGTCCATCGTTGCGGGAACAATAGACAATTTTTTCATAACCGTCTGCCGGACCACTTTCTCCATGGGAAGCTTGTTGATCAGGCAATCATATAGATTTCCCTGAAGGCTTTCTTTATCAATGCCCAATCCGCTGGTAGCATTCCCCTGAGGATCGAGATCAATAAGCAGCGTCCGCTTGCCGCTGTCTGCCAAACAAGCACTCATGTTTACAGCTGTTGTCGTTTTGCCGACACCGCCTTTTTGGTTCGTTACGGCAATGATATGTGCCAACACATACACCTCATTTCAATAATAGTTTTATATTAAGTCTATATTATAGTATAGCATAGACAGTCCCCTGTAGCCAGTAGGAAAATAGGGTGTTTCGATAGAAAAAAAAACTTAAAAGTTCCTTCTCCGGTTATATTATGCCCCTCGAAAATATGATATAATAAAATCATAATTACGTTATAGAAAGGAATGTATACTATGCCCGTATTTGATATGAAATTAGAACAGGTTGACTTTGACCGAGTCAAAAAATATGCCGATAAGCGTGAAGTTGGCGGCCTCACCGTTTCGGATGATCAGATAAAGAACGCCTGTGAAATCGTCGAAAAACTTGCTCAGCCCAAAGGAGTCCTGATACAATGCTCCTACGAGGAAGAATCCCACTCCGTCCTATGTGATACTCCTTTTGTCCTGAAAGGAAAAGAAATCCATGATTACATCGTATCATCCAATATTATTTTTATGTCTGCCGTTACGATCAGCAAGCAGATAGAAGATAAAATCGATGAATTATTCCTCGCTCAGGACTTCGAGAACGGTTTGGCCCTGGATTGTGCCGCTGCTATCGGAACACTGCAGGTCGCTGATGATTTGGTCGACCAAGTCAATGAAATCTCCAATCCCAAGGGATATCATGTCTCCTGGAGACTGTGCCCCGGTGCTGGTGATTGGCCGGAAGGACAGCAGCTGGCTATTGCCGCAGCATTACATGCTGATAAAATCGGCATAAACTTTACTGCCAGCGGTCTTATCGAACCGCGTAAAACGATCGTCTCCATGATGGGGCTCCAGTATATTCCGGACAGTTGCAACAGCAGCGGTGGATGTGCCGGTTGTTCCATGTCTAATTTTTGCACCAGTCATCAAAACTAATCGTTATATATTTAAGGCGGCCATCCGGCCGCCTTTTTAGTATGCCTATACTTTTGTATATTGTTTGAAAAAGGATTCCCGTTGTCCCAGGACATACTTCAAAAATGTCCGGGCCGTGTACGGCATGGCATCCAATCTATGCCATGCTATCGCAACGGTCCGGGTTGGTTTTTCTTTAATAGGACGGACCGCTACGCCATCAGAAAAACCATTTAGCATCAGTTTGAACAGGGCAGATACCCCCAATCCCTGATGAACCATGGAGATAATAGAATAATCGTCAAATATTTCATAAATAACATTCGGCGCTAATTTTTCTTTATGAAACCATCTCATAGGCGCACTGTAATCGCCTTCGTCCAGTAATATAAACGGTTCCTCAGCCAAATCTGCCATCGTAACACAGGTCTTCCGGGTCAACGGATGATTTTCCGGTAATACTGCCATGATATCTTCCTGATAAAGGGCAATCTGCTCCATATCCCTGGCAGCCTCAACCGTAACAAACCCGAAATCAACATACCCATCCCGTATCCATTTGGCGATATCCGTATAATTTCCCTGATGAAGGACAAATTCCACATGAGGGTGTTTCTCTGTAAACCGTTTCATCAGCGGCGGCAATAAATTCCGGCTGACACTCGAAAACGTACCGATACGTATCGTTCCCGTAAATAATCCTTTCACTTCCATCTGTTTGCGGGATAAATCTTTTTCTGCCATACTGATGCGATGGATATACGGATAAAATATCTCTCCATCACGAGTCAGCGACAATCCATCCTTGCTCCGGTTCAGCAGAACAATATCCAATTCTTCTTCCAATGCTTTGACGCTCTGACTGACAGCACTTTGAGAATATCCAAGTTCTCCGGCAACCTTCGTAAAGCTTTTCAATTCCATCACCTTACAAAAAATAGTATACCGTGAAATCATAGTATTCACTCCTTTCAAATGGATTTAACGGAAATCATCATAGAAACAGCATTTCCTATAGACTCCATAATACACGTAAATAAGCATATCTTATTATATCATATATATTATTCGTTTTACTTATTTATTTATCAATGATATGATGTATTTAAGAAAACAAAGCACTGCTAATTATCCTTACCGTTCTTATTATATCAGATTTCATCACTAAATCCGTCAGTTGCTTTGTATTCATACAAGGGAGGTAATCATTATGAAAAACATGTTTGTAATTTTAGGTGTCCTGGCTGTTATGATTGCGTTCATTGTTATCACCGGATAAAAAGACACGTCAAATAAAAAGGACCAAAGACAAAAGACAGACCCTGTTTGCGGGGTCTGTCTTTTGTTATATGTTATGGTGAAAACCAAAATATCTTAAAAAATCTTTTTAAGAACAATCGTCTGATTACGATTCGGCCCTACGGAAACAATACCCAACGGCACTCCAACGAGTTCGCTGATGCGTTCCACGTAGTTACGAGCTTTTTCCGGTAATTCTTCATATGTTTTCATATCAGAAATATGACATTTCCAACCGGGCATTTCTTCATATACCGGTTCAACATGTTCCAATACTTCCAAACTGGCCGGATATTCTTTCAATAATTTTCCCTGATAGGTATAGCCGGTACAAATCTTAATCGTATCAAGGTCATCGAGTATATCCAAACGGGTAATCGCCAGATAATCCAGGCTGTTCAACATGCCTGCGAATTTGACAACGGCCGTATCCATCCAGCCACAACGGCGGGGACGACCTGTAACCGTACCGAATTCATGGCCGGTGTTACGAAGATAATCGCCAACTTCATTAATCTGTTCCGCTGGGAACGGACCTGCTCCGACACGTGTCGTATATGCTTTGACGACGCCGACAATATTCTGCATCTTGCGGGGGCCTACGCCGGAACCAGTGCAAGCACCGCCAGCTGTCGGATTGGAGCTGGTAACAAACGGATATGTACCATGATCCAAATCAAGCATTGTTGCCTGTGCCCCTTCAAAAAGGACTTTCTTGCCTTCAGTTATATATAAATTAGCAGCATAATCTGTATCTTTTACATATTGGCGAAGCTGATCTGCATAACCAAGATATTCCTTTAATACGGCATCATAATCAAAACCTTCACAGCCATAATATCTTTCAAACAGACGGTTCTTTAAATCAATATTGATACGAAGTTTTTTCGCAAAAAGCTTTTCATCAATGAGATCTCCCATACGGATGCCAACACGATTGATCTTATCAGCATAGCATGGACCGATACCATTTTTTGTCGTACCAATCTTAGCATCACCCTTGAGTTTTTCATCTTCTTCATCTATACGGACATGATAGGGCATAATGACATGAGCACGCGTGGAAATTTCCAATTTGCTGATTTTCACGCCTTGGGCAACCATATTGCCGATTTCCTGTAACAGCACTTTAGGGTTTACGACAACTCCACTGCCGATGATACAAGTCTTATCCGAAAACAAAATCCCCGATGGCAAAAGGCGCAATGCATATGATTTGTCATCGACAACGACAGTATGACCCGCATTGTTACCGCCTTGGGAACGGATGACGACATCGGCTTTCTGTGCCAAATAATCTACGATTTTACCCTTACCTTCGTCACCCCATTGGGTGCCTATTACCATTGCTGTAGCCATTGACTCAACATCCCTTCATAGTATCTTCAATTTAACAAACACGTTCATTATACACTAAAATATGGAAAATTCCTACTGTTATTGACAAAAAATATTCCATTATTAAAAAAGAATTTACGGTATTAAAAACATTTATATCTGTCTATCCATTATCACGAGACTTCAATGTCTTTCTTTATGCGATATACACCATCATCAAACGCGAATGTTTGATGATTCTCTTCCATTTAAAACATTATATTCTCATATGGTCATCATCATCTTCTTTAGTTCCGACAACACCTTACTCCCGGGTATAGCAAAGCCATTCCACCATAGATTGAAGATTGCTATGCAGTTGGGCCATCCCTTACGGTTCCTGCAACAAATTTCCATGGCCGTCTTTGGACGTCCTTGGGAATGCCAAAAAGGTTATTGCCCTATTACTGGTATTTCATAACAAAGTACGCTATAATAATAGGAAACTTAAAATTACTTTTTATTACCAAGGGGAGATTTACATGTTATTCGAATCCTGTCATATTGGCGGCATAGACGCCGTTTGTCCTATTATACGATCAGCAACCTTTGAAGGTATGGCCGACGAACATGGCCACCCTACAGAACGGTTAGTACAGACCTATAAAACGCTGGCTCATGGCGGTGTAGGTATCATGATCAGCGGCATGATGGCTGCTAGTTCAATGGAACCGTATCAGCATCGGCAAATCCGTATTGATACGGATGATTGTATCACGCCTCTGGCTGATATGGTACAACAGGTTCATGACAGTCAGGGAAAGATTATTGCTCAAATCGTTGTTATGGGATCGGCTATCCTTCTCCCGGAAGGAGAAAACCGTACCATCATCAGTCCCAGCGGCGTGCCGGAAAAACATGGACGAACTGTGCAGGAATCTCAGCTTTTGACAACAGCTCAAATACATGCACTGGTATCCTCGGTTGCCACTGCCGCACAACGGGCAAAAAAAGCCGGCTATGACGGCGTCCAATTCCACAGCGCACACGGATATCTGGCCAGCAAATTCCTGACACCTTATTTCAATCATCGCCAGGATCAATATGGGGGAACATTAGAAAACAGGGCCCGTTTTCTTTTGGAATGTATTACGGCTATCCGTACTGCTGTCGGTCCGGATTACCCGGTATGGGTCAAACTGAACTGTGCTGATTTTATGAAAGAAGACGGTCTTACCTTTGAAGAAAGCCAACAAGTCATGCTATGGCTGGCTGATAAAAAAGTGACTGCCATCGAAATCAGCGGCGGCAATACCGTATCCCTGCCGCGGCAAGGCCCTATCCGTGCTATCCGCCGCACAAAGGAACCTATGTATTTCGCCCAATATGCAGCAAAAGCAGCCGCTCTCCTGAAAAACAAAACCACCGTCGGCGTTGTTGGCGGTTTCCGTACGGTCCAGGACATCGAACAGACCTTAAATACGACAAATCTTTCATTCATCTCCATGTGCCGTCCATTACTCCGTCAACCGGATCTCCCTAATTTATGGAAACAAGGCAGTACCGAGCCGGCCACCTGCATCTCCTGTTCCCGTTGCTTCGGTGCCGATGACGTAGATTGTATCTTCCATAAAACTAAAGAATCTTAAAAAAAGAAAAGGATTTTTCCATCGTCATCTAGAATATGTTGTAATAGGTTAGTTTGTAATAAAATGCCGTTTTCTAAGGAAAGGAGGCACGGTACCCATGGGTATACTCGTCATCGCAGTTTTAGTTGCCCTGGTTCTGCTAATCGTACTCTGTCTCCCCATGTCATACACCCTGACTGTTTATATCCAATCGCCGTTCCGATGCTGCGGTATGATTCATTGGTTCGACCGGGCTTTCTATTATGACTGGGATTTTACATGGGGCCATCCCATAAAATCAACCAATTATATCGGTTGGAAAAAACAAAATAAACATTCCCAATCTTCTCTCCAGGAAGATACTAATTCGGCAGCCACCCCTGTTACACCGGAAGGAATCGCAGCATTAAAAAAAGATGGACCGGGCGTGACCTATGAAGATCTGCAAAAAGAGAAACCAGAACAGACGCCGCCTGTTCAGCAGGATACATCCGCTGGATCTCCAAATACAGAAAAAAAGCGGCAGTTCCCATGGCGCCGTTATATTTTAAATCGTGCTTTCGGCAACAGCTTACTGGAGTTTCTCTCCAGATTACTGTATCATTCTCATATCCGCCACCTGAAGCTGAGTGGCATCCTTGGGCTCGGACAACCTCATGAAACAGGTATACTTGCCGGTATCATTTACGCACTGCTGTCTCATAGTACGAATGACCTGACTTTTAATTTTTTGGCTGAAGAATACGATTGTACCGTTCAGGCAACGGGCCGTATGTATCCGGCAGTATTACTTGCATACACCACTACGTTTGCTGTCTCGCAGCCGGTTCGCTCTATATTAGCATATTGGTATCATACGAAAAGGGGAATTCATCATGGATAACGCATCAGTTAAAAATAATTTGGAAACTATTTTTGAAAAATTCCGGGATATGATTAAAGTCGAAACCGTTGTCGGCGAAGCTATTCATATCGGCGATGCCATTTTGGTTCCTTTTGTGGATATCACGTTTGGATTCGGCGCTGGCGGTTGCGATAATACCGGGAAACAACACGGCGGCAGCGGCGGCGGTGCTAAAATGGAACCGTCGGCAATACTGGTCATCAAAGGAGACCGGGTGGAAATGTTCTCCATAAAAAAAGATGGCTACCAGGCTTCCTCATTTCAAAAACTCATCGCCATGGCACCGGAAATTATTGATAAATTGAAAAAAGATAAATATATTTATATCGAAGATGAAGATGATGATACTTCAACAAAAGGAAATACTTCTTCCCAGAACACGGAAAAATAGAAAACATTCACAGTATCATCACAATAGTTGTAGTTTACGAATAAGTTTGATATAATGATGGAAACAAGTCAATTACTTGACTCTTCAATGATTTAGGAGGATTAAAATAATGAAATTGAAAAAACAAATAACGTCCCTCGCAGTGGTAGCTATGATGAGTATCATCGCTACGACATCCGCGTTTGCTGCTGGTGTTGGTTATGTTAATTTTGATACATTAGTTCAGGCTCACAAGGACTTCCCAAAGGTAAGTGCTCAAATGCAGTCTGCTATTAAAAATGCCAATAGTGAATTTTCTAAAAAATCGGCAACCATGACTACTGATCAGGAAAAACAGAATCTTGGCAAACAACTTGCTCAGAATCTCAGCAAATTAGAAAATAGCCTCATCGTTCCTATTGAAAAGGACGTCGTCGCTAAGGTAGAACTGGTTCGTAAAAACAAAGGATTGGACTGCATCGTTGCTCAAGGCGCTATTATTGCTGGTGCTGACAGTGCCACCGATGAAACACAGGAAGTTGCCAAACTGTTAAAATAAGACTATTCAAAATGCCATTTGCGTGTAATATATGCAAATGGCATTTTTATGTCCAATATGCTATTTGAAATTTGTTTTCAATACCATCTTGACACATACCCCATATGGGTATATGATAAATATACCCATATGGGGTATGTGTCTTTTCTATACAGTAAGGAGATAATTTCATGGAAAAAGAAAAACCATCCTGTTGCTGCAGTAAAACGATAAAATTAAAATATCGCGATAAAAACAGTACCGAATATAAAAACCTTATTTCCCGATTAAATCGCATTGAAGGCCAAATCCGAGGTATCAAAAACATGGTTGAAACGGATCGCTACTGCGTAGATATACTGACCCAGGTCAGTGCCGTCCAATCTGCTCTGAATGCTTTCAACAAAGAACTGTTAGGACAACACATCAAAACCTGTGTTGTCTATAATATCCGTGAAGGAAATGATGATGTCGTCGATGAGCTCGTCTGTACGCTGCAAAAGCTAATGAAGTAAAGCCGGGAGGACATTATCATGAAACATGAAAAATACATCATTACCGGAATGAGCTGCGCCGTCTGCTCATCCCATGTCGAAAAGGCCGTTTCTCAGCTGGATGGTATGAAAACAGCCAGCGTCAACCTGTTAACCAACAGTATGCAGGTAGAGTACGATGAAACGAATTTAGACAGTATTCGTATCATTGCTGCCGTAACAAAGGCAGGCTATGGTGCTTCTCTCGAAACGGCTGCAGAACCACTATCATCAGATACCCCACAAGAAACTGCAACTGATATAACCGAAAAAGAAATCCGGAACATGAAGCATCGTCTGATTGCATCCATCATTTTTCTGATTCCTCTTATCTATATTGCCATGCATCATATGTTCTTCCTGTGGTTCCATCTTCCCGTACCGGAAATCATTACGAATCTGTTCCATGGTCCGGAAAATGCTATTTCCTTCGCTTTTTCTCAATTTCTACTTGTATTGCCCATCATGTATCTAAACCGTACGTATTATAGTAATGGATTTCGCAGTCTTTTCCAAGGCGTCCCTAATATGGACAGCCTTGTCGGCATGGGTTCTATGGCTTCGGCTTTATTCGGAGTCTTTGCTATTTTTCGTATCGGCTGGGGAATGGGTCATGGGGATGAAGCGCTAGTCACCATGTACAGCCATAATCTATATTTCGAGTCGGCCGGCATGATTGTCACCTTAATCGATGTCGGTAAATATCTGGAAACGCAAGCCAAAGGAAAAACCAGTGATGCTATCAAAAAGTTGATGGATTTGGCTCCAAAACGGGCTGCCGTTCTTCGTAATGGTATAGAAATGGTCATCCCCGTAAAAGATCTGATTATTACTGACGAAATAATCGTACGTCCCGGCGAAACGATTCCTGCTGACGGCGTGATTTCAGAAGGTATGACCAGTATCGATGAATCTGCTATTACCGGTGAAAGTATCCCGGTAGAAAAACAAGTAGGTGATACCGTCATTTCGGCAACAATCAATATATCTGGATCATTCCATTTTATCGCCAAAAAAGTAGGCGCAGATACGACTATTAGTAAAATCATTCAACTCGTCGATGAAGCCAGTTCCAGTAAAGCTCCTATCGCCCGCCTGGCTGATAAAATTGCCGGTATCTTCGTTCCTGCCGTTATTGCCATTGCCGTTATTGCTGCTATCATCTGGTATTTCATACTGGGAGCTGACATAGAATTTGCATCTTCGATTGCTATTGCTGTCCTGGTTATCTCCTGCCCTTGCGCTTTAGGATTAGCAACACCGGTCGCCATCATGGTCGGCACTGGTAAAGGAGCGGAAAATGGAATCCTCATTAAATCCGGTGAAGCCTTGGAAACTGCTCATGCTATTGATACCGTGCTTATGGACAAAACAGGTACCATTACCGAAGGTACTCCTGTTGTCACTGATATTAAGGCCTTCGGTATCAGTAATCATGAGTTGATTTCCCTGGCATCCGGAATGGAACGAGGAAGTGAACATCCTTTAGCCGAGACCATCGTATCGTATGCCGCCAAACAACAAATCCCCCCTGTCTCCGTTACAGAATTCAAAGCATTTTTTGGACAGGGTATTACGGCGAACTATAATGGTCGTACGTATTATGCTGGCAATGATGATTTAATGAAAAAACATTCTATCAATACTACCTCTATACAATCCTATTTACATGCTCTGAGTGACGCTGGCAAGACCCCTCTTATCTTTGCTGATACCAAGCGGGTTTTAGGTGTTATTGCCGTCGCCGATATAGAAAAGAAAACGAGTGCATCTGCTATTCAGGCCTTTGAATCTATGGGAATTGATGTAATCATGCTTACTGGGGACAATCCCAGGACCGCAGAAGCTATACGTCAACGCCTCCATATTTCTAAGGTCATTGCCGGTGTTCTTCCACAAGATAAAGAAAAATATATCGCCGATTTACAATCAAAGGGACATGTCGTCGCAATGATTGGCGACGGCATCAACGATGCACCGGCTCTGGCAAAAGCGGATTTAGGCATGGCTATCGGTGCCGGTACGGATGTCGCCATCGAAAGTGCTGATGCGATTCTCATACATAATGACCTTCTTGATGCCGTCAATGCCGTCCGGCTCAGCAAAGCTGTCATCAAGAATATTAAGGAAAATCTTTTTTGGGCATTTTTCTATAATGTCATCGGCATTCCCCTGGCTGCTGGCATCCTTTATCCGGAATATGGAATCAAACTCAGCCCTATGATCGGCGCTGCCGCCATGAGCATGAGCAGTGTTTGCGTCTGCTGTAATGCCCTGCGACTCCGTTTTTTCAAATCTATTCATACTGATGGAAATGTTTCACGTGAAACATCACGGGAAACTCCCTATACAAATACATCTGTTTTGCAGAAAGAGGAGGATACTATGAAAACAACTTTAAAAATTGAAGGTATGATGTGTCAGCATTGCCAAAAGCATGTACACGATGCTTTGGAAAAAATGGACGGGGTCACTGATGTCACTGTTGACCTGGAAGGGAAAAAGGCAGATATCACTATGACAAGAAATATTCCCGTAACCGAATTCGAAAAAGTCATTGTTGATGCTGGTTATACGCTTGTAAAATAATTATTTCAATATACATAAAAGGCCCAGGATGTTTCACGTGAAACATCCTGGGCCCTTTATCATTACTAAAACTATTTTAAAATATTTTAACTAATTCCTATTAATAGGACAATACCCACCATCTTCACAAGAACGATTGTCAGAATTTTCATCAGATGTGTATTGACTAAACTGGCTTATATTCGATGTTGCTGTCACTATAGAAAAAGATGAAAAACTAACTAACATTGCCAATACTACCAATACAGCGATTTTCATGCATTTCACAAAAATCCCTCCTCTCAAAGAGAGCTGCTCTCTTATCTGTAGTATATCATACCTATAAAAAAAATAATATTATCAATAAAAAAACAGAGAATGTTTCACGTGAAACATTCTCTGTTTGATGCAATTTAATGGGTCTGTCCATGATATTCAAGATGCCGAACATCTGTCGCCTGATTTTTTTCATTAACCATGACCACAGTCGGTTGATATGCTGGTGCTTCCTTTTCATCCATAAAACAATAACACATAATAATCACGATATCACCGGGTTGTACATAACGGGCCGCTGCCCCATTGAGACAAATGACACCGGAATCACGAGGTCCGGGTATCACATATGTTTCCAATCGGGAGCCGTTATTATTATCGCAAACCTGCACCCGTTCATTCGGCAAAATATGCGCTTTTTCCATCAGGGTTTCATCAATGGTAATGCTCCCCATATAGTGTAAATTAGCTTCCGTTACTGTTGCACAATGAATTTTCGATTTCAACATATTCAATATCATTCTTATTTTGCCCCCAAAATAATATTATCAATCAACCGTATCTTATTAATTTTTACAGCAATCGCCAATAATGCTTCTTTATTAACCATCGTCATCGGTTTTAAATCAGGGAAGGAAAAAAGATCCACATAATCAATCGATGCTATGGGTTCCGTTTGAATACTATCACTGACAATTTTCTTCAATGTTTCGACGTCTTTTTCACCCGCTTCATAAGCAACCTTGGCTTTCTTCAGACTCTGTGAAAGTATCAGCGCTGCTTTTCTTTCTTCTGGTGAAAGATATACGTTACGGGAACTACGAGCCAAACCATTTTCTTCTCTACAAATAGGCACCATATTAACATGAACCGGTAAATTCAAATCGCTGACAAACCGACAGACAACAACTACCTGCTGTGCATCTTTTTGGCCAAAGAAAGCTTCATCAGCACGGGTAATATTCATCAGTTTAGTAACAACAGTGGCTACCCCCCGAAAATGAATCGGACGCTGCGCACCACAAAGTTTATGAGTAATATCACCATCTACATTAACATATGTGCAATATCCATCAGGATACATTTCTGATGGTTCCGGATGAAATACAGCATCGACACCTTCCGCTTCTAATTTTTTGCAATCTTCCTCAAACCGGCGGGGATACGCATCATAATCTTCAGTTGGGCCAAACTGAGTCGGATTAACAAAAACGGATGCGATTACAATATCACAGGCAGCGCGGGCTGCACGCATCAATGTCATATGTCCTTCATGAAGGGCTCCCATGGTCGGGCAAAGACCGATTGTTTTTCCTTCTCGTTTCATCTTTTCAGCAAAAGCTTGTGTTTCTTTGACAGTACGAAAAATTTTCATGATAATAAATACTCCTTTATATTAATTTAAGTGTATTTCTACCTATTCGGAAAATAGTATCCTGCAAGGGGAAAATCAAATATATTCCTATTGTTCTCAATGACCGCTAGGCGCCAATTCAGCCTGCGCTTCTTTATCATCTGTATCATGCCGGGTAAAGTAGTTGGCTACGAGGGAACCGGAAATATTATGCCATACGCTGAAAATAGCACCTGGAATCGCCGCCGCCGGATTAAAGTATAGCACTGCCAATGACGCCGCCATACCAGAATTCTGCATTCCCACCTCAATGGACACCGTACGGGACTTGCGAGAATCCAAATGGAACAATCGCGCCATGCTATATCCCAATACCAAGCCGAACATATTATGAATGATAACGATAGCCGCCATAAGCAAACCCACATCAAAAAGCCGGGAAGCACTGAGAGAAACAACCCCGCCGACAAGGATCACAATGGTGACTACCGAAATAACCGGCATGGCCGGTAAAAAGGTATCAACAGTCCGTTTAAAAAAGTGATGGGCAAAAAGTCCCAAAATAAGAGGGAATAAGACCATTTCTGCAATGGAAATCATCATCGCTGTAAATGATACCTGAATCCAGGCACCCGCTAGCAGCCAAGTCAATGCCGGCGTAACAATAGGTGCCAGTATCGTCGTAGTCATCGTCATGGATACCGATAATGCCACATCCCCTTTGGCTAAATAGGAAATTACATTTGATGCCGTACCACCAGGGCAAGTCCCTACAAGGATAACCCCTATTGCTAATTCCGGCGGCAATGAGAAAATTTTCACAAGCATCCAGGCAACAAAAGGCATAATTAGAAATTGTGCAACAACACCTATCATTACCTCCCAGGGACGATGAAATACAGTCTTAAAATCCTGGAATGTCAGGGTCATCCCCATCCCAAACATAACGACACCTAATAACCAGGGAATATACGGCCCCACCCAGGTCAGTGTCTGCGGCCATATGGCACCCATTGCTCCAATAAGGACAACAAAAAGAGCCATATTGTTGACAAGAAAAGAACAACACTGTTTCAAAATACATACCTCCCAATATACGATTAAGGCAAAAGAAAATAAAAAAAGAGCCTCCCGGCACAGACCGGAAAACTCATAGTATCAATGCAAGCAGAGTGAGATGGAACATATATTCGCGTCCCTCATCCTGTATATTGAGTATCCTTTCTGTCTCGGTCTGAATCAGATCCAAGCAGATAACCAACATCTTTTTTAAATCAGAAATAAAAGCATGACTCACAATCGTGATATCATCTTTTGCCTCGCCGCTATCATACCATATGTCATGACAATAGGCAAGAGTAAATTGATAAAAGCCTTGTATTTTCATGTATTTAGGAATACAATAAATACAATTAATCGTTATTATTGTTCCTTAGAGAGGAACAATAATTGCAAAAAATAAATAGAGGGGGAATAAAGGAATGTCCATTCAATTGGGTATCGTTATCCTGTACATTGTATTATTATTTGCCATTTCTTTTTATGTCAAACGTCGTGCCAGCCAAAATCCGACAGAATATCTTTTTGCCGGCCGTCAATTTTCAACCGGCTTAGTTGCCGTCAGTATTACCGGCATGGCCGTAGGTGCGGCTTCTACCGTAGGCGTCGCCGAAAGTGCTACTAAAATCGGTATGGCCGCAGGCTGGTATAATGGAGCCTGGTCTATTGGGGCTATCATTATGGGCCTTGTAGCTGCCGGTAAATATCGTTCACTGAATTGTACTACGATTCCGGAATTATTTGAACGGAGCTATGATAAAAAGGCCCGTGTCATCAGTGTCATCGCCCTGGCTCTGGTTATGATCTGTATCACTTCGTTGCAGTACGTTGCCGGCGGTTCAATCTTACATGCTCTTATGCCTGATATTTTTTCCATGCATGCCGGCATGATCACCAGTGCTATCGTCTTTATCGGCATCACTACTATCGGCGGCCTGTGGTCTTCAGGGCTCTCCAATATATTGAGTGTTACCGTCATTTATATCGGTATTTTATACTCCGTCATCCGCATCCTTTTGCGTGACGGCGGCCTCAGTGGTATCAACGCCGCTTTACCGCCTGCTGATTTCAGCTGGATGAGTCCTTTCGGAGGATTGACGATGGCCATGTTGTTTGGCTGGATCATCGTCATGACGACACAAGCCATTACTGCTCAGGGACCTGTCCAGATTGCCTGTGGCGCAAAAAATGCTAAATCTGCAAAAAACGGCTTTATCCTCGGTGGGATTCTCATGTTCCCAGTCGGCTTCTTATCCGCCATCCTGGGTCTGGCTGCCAAAGCACAATTCCCGGATATCAACCCGACGATGGCATTGCCACAAATCATCATGAGCCTCGATCCCTTTT
>JALCDF010000026.1 GCA_022641375.1 Megasphaera sp.
GGGATGCCCTGAGTCACTATGTTTACGAAACCCGCGGCGTTCATGCCGACAGGGATAATATTATTATCGGAGCAGGAACGGCAGCGTTACTGGGTGTCCTGACGCATATCCTGAAACCGGTATATCCTCGAATCGGGGTCGAGAATCCGGGATTCCGCCTGGGACGGGAGATATTTCGCAGTACGGGGTATGAAATTGTTCCATTGCCAATGAAACAGGGCCTCATGGATATGGAAGCATTGGCAGCGAGCGATGTCCGTCTGGTGTATGTAAGTCCTTCACATCAATTTCCGACAGGAACGGTTATGCCGGCCGGGATGCGGCACAGTCTGCTGCAATGGGCGAGAGAACGGGACGGTCTTATCATCGAAGATGATTATGACAGTGAACTCCGCTATTATGGTCGGCCGGTGCCGGCACTGCAGGGACTGGATACGACGGGACAGGTTGTATATATGGGAGCCTTATCAAAGGTTTTGCCATTTTTTGTACGCCTTAGCTATATGGTGTTGCCGCCGCGTCTGATGAAGTTATATAATCAGGAACGAAGCCTTTTTCGGCAAGGAGCATCCGTTCCGGAACAATGTGTACTGGCCTCCTATATCCGCAGCGGGGAGTTGGCGCGGCAAGTTCGCCGTCTTCGTAAGGATTACCAGGAAAAAGGGCAGTTAATGCAGCAATTTTTATTGCGGGCTTTTGGTGAAGATATTACCATGAGCCGCATTGTATCCGGTGTATATTGTCATATCCAGTTACACAGTCCGTATACAGAAAGGGAATTGCGGCGTCGGGCGGAACGGCATGGATGCCGTGTATTATCAATGCAGTCTTTTTATGAAACCAAGAGACAGGGAAATGAAAAAGAATTTCTGTTGTCTTTTTCAAAAATATCGAGCCGTGAGCTGAAACAGGCAGTGGAATCATTGCATACTGCCTGGACGGAGAAAGAAGGAACGTAATGGCAAAAAGTTTACGATTTATCCATTGTGGCGATTTACATTTAGGAAGTCCGTTCCATGATATCGCCAAGGTTGACGAACGCTGGCAGCGTATCGTTGGAAAGGCGCCTATGCGGGCGTTTCAAAAAATCGTTCAAATCGCTATTGATAAAAAAGTTCATGCTGTATTGGTAACGGGCGATGTGTATACCAGTGCGGATCATAACTTAACGGCTCAATTGGATTATGTACGTTTGTTGCATAAATTAGCGCAAAATGACATTCAGGTATTCATGGTGCTGGGAAATCATGATCCGAAGGAAGCATGGAAAGCACAAATTCCATTTCCGCCGAATGTCCATGTCTTCGGGACAGAATCAGTAGAGAGGTTTCCGCTTGTCGTCGATGGCGAGGTGGCAGCTACCGTATACGGACAAAGCTATGCGAAAAGTGAACAACGGGAAAATCTGGCTTGGAAATTCAGCCGCAGTTCAGAAGATCATTATGCCATTGCCATGTTGCATACACAGGTGGGCTCGACGCAATCACCCTATGCACCGTGTACGTTGACTGATTTGAAAGAAACCGGCATGGATTATTGGGCCTTGGGCCATGTCCATGCGCATCAGGTCCTTTGTGAGAAACCGTATATCATCTATGCCGGCAATCCGCAGGGACTGGATGTGACGGAAACGGGGGCGCGGGGATGTTATTATGTTGAAGTAGGTCCGTATGGTACGACCGATGTGACGTTTATGGATACGAGTATCGTCCGCTGGGAAAATGTCGATATTCCTATTGATCCAATCGAATCGGTATCGGAGCTGCGGGAAGCTGTCCGGTTTGCGAAAGAAAAGATACGCAGTGAAATTGGCAAGCCGACATTCCTGACAGTTAATTTTACCGGTTCCGGCAGTATGTATCAGGTCCTGAACAATCCGGAAGCGACCAATTATTGGATGGACAGCTGGCGTGAAGAGGAACAGGGGAAATATGCTTTTGTTATGGTGGGACGGCTGCGGAATATGGCCCAGCCGAAGATCAACCTGGTAGAACGGAGTAAACTTCCTGATACGGTGGGGGATTACCTGAATGTTTCCGATAAAATAGGGCAGTTACCTGCTGCTGATAAGGTGAAGGCTTTGCGGGAAATATTGGCACAACGTCCTGAATTTGAACGTCTGGGCGCCTATGGCCGTTCGATTTCTGATGCCCGTCTTCTCGAAGCCTTTGAAAAAGCGAAATGGTTGGGTATGCAGAAATTGCTGGAAGATAGAAGAGGATAAGACTCATGAATATTATACAAATGGATTTAGACGATTTCGGCATATATCATAACGTTTCATGGAATCCGCCCGAACGAGGCCTCATCGTCATGCATGGCCACAATGAAAGCGGTAAGACGACATTGATGAAATATGTACGTTCCATGTTCTTCGGATATCTTCGCGGTGATTGGAAAGGGTATTTCGGTCATATGGATATTCGTCGGGAAGATGGCCATGAATATCGGATTTTTCGCAAAGAAAAAGAATCATATATACTGGATGGTGATACCACATTGCATGACGAACCGGCCGATTTATGGTGGCATGGACTGGACCGTCAGACGTATGACAAGATATTTGCTATGGGACTGGAAGATTTACAGGGATTCAAGATTCTCTCTAATGAAAAGGTACGCAGCCATTTTTTCAGTATTGAAGGCGGCGTCCGGATGGGGGCAACCCGCAGTGAACTGACGCATCAGATGGGAGAACTGCTGGTAGCATCACCGCAAGGGAAGAAAACGGTAAATACCCTGTTGAATGAACAGAAGGAATTCAATAAGCGCATTCGTGCGCTGGCCTATGATGAAGATGAATTTGCCAGTCTTCAGGATAAGGAACAAACGACTCATGAGATTGAAAATCGGATCCGTCTGAGCATCGAAGAAACAAAGCAGCAGATTGAAAATGTATCTATGCCTATTGCTGCCTGGGAAGTGTATAAACGGGGTCAGGAAGCGATGAAGCATATGCAGGATCTGGCGGAAGTGGCTCAGTTCCCGGCTGATGGTGCTCAGAAATGGACGGAATTAGAAAATAAAATCAAAGATATCGATACGCAGATAAAAAAGCTCGAATCGATATCCCGCAAGGGGCCGGCATTCAAAAAAGAATGGAACCGCTGGATTTTTTGCGGTAATGAATTGGATGATGTATACCAGCATGTAGCCGAATGGAAACAGGCATTAGAAGAAATAGATGCCCATAAGGATAAAGAAATGGATTGGCAGTTCGAGCAGAATCAATATGCTCAATCGCTTAAAGACTGGACCGGAGAAACGGTACCGGACAGCCTGGATTGGGGCCGGGGACTGGCCATTGCCGCTGATGTAGGCCATTATAAGCAGGAAATGGAAAAATGGCAGGCAGCCAAACCGAAAAATGTATCGTCATTACCGGAAAATACGAAGGAAGAACCGGAAAAGACGGCGGCAGATTGGGAAGCTGTCGGTAAATCCGTAACGGATATCCAAAATGATATCTTGGAACGGCAGAAGGTACAAGATCAGTTAAAGTGGCTGCAGGAAGAACCGGCCGGGCCATCCTATGGCTGGATCGGCCTGGGCATATTGTTCCTTTTGGGAGCAGGTGCTTTTATTGCCGCTGTCCTTCTCTATGATTTTGATGTAGTAATCGGTGGGGGTGCAGCTATTGGCTGCCTCATTGCGGCGGTTATTGCCTTTGTCAAACAAAATGCCGGCTCGGACCGTATACCTCTTAAAATCTCCGAAATGGAAAGCCGTCTTGCGGCCGTCCAAGAGGATTTGACCCATTTAGCGGAACAAGGAAACATGGATATATCTGTTGAGGAAAGCAATGAAGCATGGTCCAATAAACTGGATGAAATCCGCAAGGGGTATATGGACTGGAAAACAAATGAAACAAAAAATGCCTGGCAAAAAGAACAGAAAATAATGTATGATTCGATTTATGATAAATGGCAAAAAGACGGTAAAAATTGGCAAAACAAACTGGAAACCAGTCAGAAATCATGGGATACCTGGCGCAGTCAAAGCGGATTTACCGGGTTGGGCCGTGAACAGGCCGGCCAGGCTAAGGAAATTTGGGATAAATGGAAAACCGTAACGACGATGGCTGCCCAGTGGCAGCAGCGCAAAAAGGATTGGCAGGTAAAGCTCAGCCGTTGGGGTGATAATGCGGAACAGATTTTCAAAGAAATCGGCTTGAAACATGAAGTGACACCGGAGGCAGTAGAAGAAATCTACAAGCAATGGCAGGATATCCGCATCCAGGTGGAAGTAGCGAAGGAACAGGATCGGCAGCAGGAAGAACGGTCGGCCCAAATCGTCCAGCTCCGCAAGGATAAAGAAATCCGCGGTCATGAACAGGAAGATTTGTTATCGTTGACAGGAGCGCAGACGATAGGTGAATTTCGCAGTAAAGTATTGAAATTCCGTCAGTTCCACCAATATAAGGAAGTATACGATCAGTCAGAAGCGCATATCCGGCTGATTGCTAAAAATCCTAAGAATTTGGCGGCATTGCGTCAGGAGTTAAAGATACATACGCTTAAAAACTGGACGGACGAAAAGAACTATTACGAAAAGAAAATTGCCGATTCAGAAAAAAAGCTGGCTGAAGTAGCAGAAAAGCGTGGCAGTATCATTGAACGGCTCAGTCAGATGGCAAAAAGCGAAGAATATGGAAAACTTCTTCAGGAAAAAGAAAATCGCAAGGCGGAATTGGATGTGCAGGTCAATGACTGGCTTACGTATCTGTATGCTCAATATATGTTAGGGGAAGCCCAGACATATTATGAACGGGTCCGCCAGCCTATCGTCATTCGTCAGGCCGGAGAATACCTGAGCCTGATGACACAGGGACGATATACGTTGCAGGCCAGCGTCGATGGCAGCTTGTTATATGCGGTTGATGGTACGCAGCACCGTATCCCGGAAAAACAGTGGAGCAGCGGCTTGGGAGATCAGATTTATCTGGCCATCCGGGTCAGCCTGGCGATGGCATTTTCTAAACAGCTTGAAGCAATGCCACTCATCCTTGATGATATTTTGGTTCGTTTCGATGAACAACGGCAGAAACAGGCCATTCGCTTTTTGGCTGATTTGGGCAAGAAGGAACAGGTTTTCTTGTTTACCTGTTCACGTCAGACGAGAGATATTGCAGCCGAAGTTCAGAAAAGTCTTTCCGGTGAAACCGATACGATCCATTTGTTTGAAATTGAACAGGGACAGATTAGCGGCTAGCAGGATGTGTTATAACAGAAAAATAGGGTTAGCCTGCAATTAAAAGCCAGGTCACAGCAGAGAAGCAGATTGCTGTGAACTGGCTTTTTATGTGTGTCATATTTCCGGATTTTGACTATAGATTGTTATTCGTCGATTTTAGGGAGATTCCCATAATTACAAATCCGGCCTTTACGTTGACCGACAGAATTAATGAACTCTTCTTTGACTGCTTCATCCTTTTCAATACCTGACGCTACTTTTACCAAGCCTTTGACATAGTCCCAGTCCGTAAACATGCGGGCCATAACGGTTGCGGCTTCCTGGTTGCCACCGCCATGCAGGGCCATCGCGGTCCAGTTGGAGCCTCTGACCATGTGTTCGATGAAACGGGCAGCGCGTAATCTGTCAAAGGAATCATAGTCCGGGTTGCCCGGATTGAAAGCTTTTTGACACAGCTCGCCTACTTCAGGACTGCGCATGTCTATTTCCGAAGGTGCTGTTTCACCGAAGCCGGCCAAAATATCCCGTGCATACCGGACGGCATCAAAGGGAGCCTTCGTACAAGTATATTTACATGTATGGGACATGAGCGGGTTCGGAATCCAAAAACCGCTGGGATGCTGGAAACCTTCTGTCCCAGAGGCCAAAGACAGCCCGTAAACGGTTTCAGCCGTCATGGCCATTTCGGTTAGTTTTGTACGGATATGGCCGGCTTTTTGTACGCCAATCATATCGGCCATCAAACTGGCGGCGCCGCAGAGGGCAGAACAGCCGCCGGCTTTACAACCACCGGCAGTCAGGCGGTGTACAGCCGTGAAATAGCTCAACAGGCGGCCGACATATTTGACTTCACCGCACAGGAAGACGCGTTCATTGGGGACGAATACGTGATCGAAATAGACCAGCGCCTGGTGATCCGCATATTTTTTACCCAGATCAATGCCTTCGATTTCTCCTTCTACTTCGAAGAAACGTTTATCCTGCGGTGTCCTTCCTAATATAAACGTGAGTCCCGGAGAATCGGCGGGAATCGCACAGGCGACGGCAAAATCTTTGTCTTCCGGTTTCATGTTCGTCGTAGGGACGATAACGATTTCATGAGCAAAGAGGATGCCGGTCTGATTGCACTTAAACCCACTGATGACGATGCCGTCTTCGCGGATTTCGTCGACATGGACATAGGTATCCTTATCGGGCTGCAGATGTGGCGGCAGGGTGCGCAGGCCTTTTGTGTCGGTAACTGTGACGGTACAGGTCAGGTCTTTTTCCTGTACATACGCCAGAAATTTCATGAATCTGTCAAAATAATGGGTTCCCAAATCATGATCCATGTCATAGCAGGCCGGACCCAAACCGGCAAATGCTTCCGAACCGGTACAACGATGGGCACAGCAGCCGAGAACTTCAGCCAAAGCTCTGGCAGCACGAGTTTTGCGGTTGGCATCTTCGGCGGAACGAAGCGGCGCATTGTAAATACTTACTTCTTCGCCGCTGATATGTGATTTAACAGTGATCAGACCTTTCCAGGAAGGTTTTTGCGCTAAATCATAGACGGTGGAAACGGCATTAAAACTTGCCATTAAAGGCGGAAATGTAGTCATGTCATCGATTTTTTTACCGAGGAAATAAACGTCCATCGGTTTACGGGCACGGATACTATCCTGGAATTGTTGTTTTGTCATTAGCATATTACTCGGCCTCCTTCCGCGGGATGGAAAAATAAGAGTTGTTGTAAAAATATATATGAAATTAGCGTGCCGAATTTAGCAAGTGGACAAAATGGCGTATCATCCGGAGTTCATGAATCTGAAATAGAAATCCCCCTCTTGTTTTAATGCATTTACGCATCAAAACGGAGGGGAATTTTATTTATCATAGAAACCGGGGTGATACATAACTTGATGCAACTTAGCATTGGAAAATGCAATATTGCATCAATACTGTTTCTTATGCAGGTGTTGCAGCTTACGTGAAATCGTGGATTGATTGACTCCCAACGCAGCGGCTATTTCCCGGGTGGTCTTGTATTTAGAGCCGGCATGCATCAAAAGCTGGCGTTCTACTTCTTCGACAGCATCTTTTAATGGCAGGATGCCTTGCAAAGAGATTTGTGAAGAAGAATCTGTATTTTCGTTTTTTACAGGGAGATGTTCCGGCAGCAATATGTTTCCCGGAGCCAGTATGACCATCGTTTCAATGATGTTTTCCAGTTCTCTGATGTTGCCGGGCCAATCCATATTCCATAGGATATGGCACAATTCTAATGAAAGCTGCTTGTCCTTTTTGTGTTTTTTATTGAATGCGGCGACAAAATGACGGGCTAACGGGATAATGTCATCACGGCGTTCCCGTAACGGCGGTACGTCTATGTTGATTACATTCAACCGGTAATAAAGGTCTTGACGGAATTTTTTTTCTTGCACCATCTGCCATAAATTCCGGTTCGTGGCCGCAATAATACGGACATCGATCGGTATGGGCCGGGTTCCGCCGATACGGAGCACTTCCTTTTCCTGGATGACCCGCAACAATTTGACCTGGGATGGCAGGCTTAATTCACCGATTTCATCCAACAGGAGGGTACCAGTATTTGCCAGCTCAAAAAATCCGATTTTGCCGTTTTTTCGGGCGCCCGTAAAGGAACCATGCTCATACCCAAAGAGCTCGGATTCGAACAGCGTATCGGGGATAGCCCCGCAATTTATTTTGATTAAAGGCTTATCTTTCCGATTGCTGCTGTGATAAATGAGATCGACAACCTTTTCTTTTCCCGTGCCGGATTCACCGGTAATCAGAATGGTGGAATCTACTTTGGAAACAATTTTTGCGATATCCATGACCTGGGACATTTTTTTGCTTTGGACAATGATGTCCTGATCATTGATGTCAACACTTTTCATGTTGGCTATTTCACGTACATAATCATTCATAGCCAATTGTTGCTGTTCTAATTTGCGGCGCAGCGTGTTGATGGTGGATACATCCTGGATGGTAACGATAACATTTGTCATCGTTTGTGATTCATTGAAATTAGGGATACCGGTATAAATCAGCCGCTTGTCCTGATAATCGGAAGCGACGATGACTGTTTTTTTTGTTTCCAATACTTTTCCTACGATACCTTCTTTAAAGATACCGTTTTTAACGATTTCAGCAGCGGGCCGCCCGATTAGCGAAGCTTTTTTTACGTGAAATGTTTTTTCCACGGCTTTATTAACCCGGATAATGATTCCTTCTCCATCGGCAACGATGACTCCGTCGGCGACAGATTCGATGATGGCTTCGATTTCTTTTAGCGTGTTTTTTAAAATATCGAGCTCCTGGGAGGCACAAAATGTATGTCCTGATTCATGCAGTACCAGGATACTGCCCTTACGCTTTTTCTCATGTATCCAGGGATACATATTACAAATAATCCAGGATTTACCGATAGTGACCGTAAACCGGCCCTGTCCCTGAGCCACATTGATTTGTTTGCTTAATTTGTCTAAGAATACAGTATAATCGATGTGGGATTCCCGGAATAATTTTTGGGCGGACTGATTGGAATATAATATTTGGGAGTGTTCGTCAACGATTACGATACCGCAATAAAGGGCATGCAGGATATTTTCATAATCTGTTTGGTTTAAATGGTTCCATGTCGTATTCATAGGAGACTCCTTGGGCAGACAAACCACACATCATTATTATATATGGTATATGAGTTATTGTAACATAGTTCATTCGCAAACTAAATGGTTGATCGTACACATTGCGCCTAGAGAAAAAATCTGGTAAACTATAGTACATAACAGGACTACAGTTTACGGACCTTATTGAGGATAACGACTGCACGTATAGGTGCAGCGTTATCCTTTTTTTGTTTATTCATACAGGGGATGCGGCTGTGGTAGTGGGTGTTTTGCATGGAGGATGATGGGAATGAAACGGGAAATACGGCACTATACATGGAAAGATGGCAAGTCATTAACGATAGGGAAACGGACGTTGGTTATGGGAATACTGAATTATACCCCGGACTCTTTTTCCGACGGTGGTAAATGGAATGATACGGATACGGCGTTACGCCATATGGAACAAATGGTCAGAGATGGGGCTGATATTATTGATATCGGTGCGGAATCATCCCGGCCGGGTTTTACGCCGGTTACAGCCGGAGAAGAAATAGACCGGCTGGAAACGATTTTACCCAGGCTTGTAGCGTCCTGTCCCGTACCTGTCTCGGTCGATACGTATAAAGCCGAAACGGCATCATATGCCATGACGATGGGAGCGCATATATTAAATGATATATGGGGGCTCCAATATGCTTCAGAACCGGGACAGATGGCAGCTGTTGCGGCTAAGTACAACGTACCCGTCATCGTTATGCATAATCAAACAGGGACAGCATATAAGGATATTATCGAAGATATGAAAATTTTTTTTATCCGGTCCTTTATGGTTGCAGATCAGGCGGGGATGAATCAGGACCAAATTATTACGGATCCGGGAATTGGTTTTGGGAAGACGTGGGAACAAAATATATATGTCATGAAGCATTTGGAAGAACTAACCAATTTGCCCTATCCTATGCTTTTGGGAACCAGCAGGAAGGGGTTCATCGGCAAAATCCTTGATCTGCCGGTGACTGAACGGATGGAAGGGACAGGGGCAACTTGTGTTGCCGGAATATTGAAGGGGTGCACTCTCATGCGTGTTCATGATGTGAAACCTGTCGCGCGCATGTGCCGGATGGCGGACGCTCTTAAAAACAGCACGGAGGGGCTTGATAGAGCCGTGTTGGAAACAAAATAATTGACATATATAAGAAATTATGGTAAACTTGAAAAAGTTAGGTGCCCAGTCATCTAGCCTTTTTTAAGTTATCGTAAAAAATCCTTGACTTAGCAGGGGTGTTGTGATACATTATAAAAGCAGTCTTGCGCAAGTCGTGGCGTGACTATTTTGAGGAATTGAGAGAGGTGTAAGAAATGCGTACAGCAATTACATTGGCATGCACAGAATGTAAACAACGTAACTACCGGACCAATAAAAACAAGAAAAACAATCCGGATCGTTTGGAATTGAAAAAATATTGCCCGTTCTGCAAGAAAGAAACGTTACATAAAGAAACTAAATAGTTGAATAAGATGTCTTTATGTCTTATTTGGATGTGAGAGGTCATATGGCGATATCAGCTAAAAAAGCAGCACAAAAGAATAAGAAAAAGAATCCGGGCAAATCATTTCTGCAAGGTGTCAAAATAGAAATGAAAAAGGTCATCTGGCCGACAAAGAAGGAACTGATTAACTATACCGTTATGGTCATTATAGCGACGATTATTGTTATGGCAATTATCGCGGCGGCAGACGGCGTTTTCTCACAGTTGTTTAGAACATTTCAACTCATTGTCGGATAGGGGGCCCTGCGCTTAGATGGAATCAGATAAAAAATGGTATGTCATCCATACGTATTCCGGTTATGAAAATAAGGTCATGGCTACATTGGAACGTAAAGTCAAATCCATGGGTTTGGAAAACGTAATTAACCATATCCTTGTCCCAATGGAAGATGAAGTGGATATAAAAGATGGGAAAAAACGTACGGTAAAACGTAAGATTTTTCCAGGATATGTCCTCGTTGAAATGGAAGTCAATGATCGTTCCTGGTATGTTGTCCGCAACACTCCGGGCGTAACAGGATTTGTTGGTTCAGCAACCAAACCGATTCCGCTGGAACCGGAAGAAGTAAAAAAAATCTTGAAATCTCAGGATATTGAAGAGAAACCCAAGACGCATATTTCCATAGAAACAGGGGAACAGGTCCGTATTACTTCTGGCCCGTTTGAAAACTTTACTGCGACTATTACGGAAATCAATGAAGAAAAAGGGACTCTGAGAGGCCTTATTGATATGTTTGGCCGTGAAACTTCGGTAGAAGTCGACTATTCTCAAATTGAGAAAAGTCTGGAATAAATACTTCTAAATGCGGCATTCGCCGCGAGTGGGAGAATCGTAAGATTCGTATGACCACATCTTGTAATGTAAGGAGGTGTAAATCACCATGGCAAAAAAAGTAGCAAGAATGGTAAAACTTCAGTGTGAAGCTGGCAAGGCAACTCCGGCGCCTCCGATTGGTCCTGCATTAGGCCAGGCTGGTGTCAACATTATGGCCTTCGTAAAGGAATTTAACGAACGTACAGCAAAACAGGCTGGGTTCATTATCCCAGTTGAAATTACTGTATATGAAGATCGTTCTTTTACATTCATTACAAAAACGCCGCCCGCTGCCGTTCTTTTGAAAAAAGCAGCAGGTATTGAAAAAGCTTCGGGCGAACCGAACAAGAAAAAAGTTGCAAAACTCGGCCGTGATAAGGTTCGTGAAATCGCAACGACAAAAATGCCGGATCTCAACGCAAACGACGTTGAACAGGCTATGAAAATGATTGAAGGTACAGCCCGTAGCATGGGTATTGAAATCGTTGACTAATTAATGATTTCATCCCGTGGAAGGGGAATTCCCCGCTACACCACATAAGGAGGAAATTATATGGCAAAAGTAGGCAAGAAATATGCTGAAGCAGTTAAGTTATATGACCGTCAGAAGGCATATGACCCGACTGAAGCAGTAGATATCTTGAAGAAAATGGATACAGCTAAATTTGACGAAACCGTTGAATTGTCTGTAAACCTGAATGTCGACCCTAAGTATGCTGACCAGCAGGTCCGCGGTGCCTTGGTTCTGCCTCATGGCATTGGTAAATCCAAGACAGTCCTCGTATTTGCTCAGGGCGATAAAGAAAAAGAAGCGAAGGAAGCTGGCGCTGATTATGTAGGCGCTGATGATCTCGTTGAAAAGATTAAAGGCGGCTGGCTCGATTTCGACGTAGCTATTGCTACTCCGAATATGATGGGCAAAGTTGGTCGTTTAGGTAAAATCCTCGGCCCTAAAGGCTTGATGCCTAACCCGAAGATCGGTACCGTAACGATGGACGTTACCAAAGCTGTTTCCGAAAGTAAAGCAGGGAAAGTAGAATACCGTACTGATAAAGCCGGTAATGTTCACTCTCCTATTGGCAAAAAATCTTTCGATGCTGATAAATTGATTGAAAACCTTACTGTTCTCATTGACACGCTGGTCAAGGTTAAACCGTCTGGCGCCAAGGGTCAGTATATCAAGTCCATTACCATCAGCTCTACCATGAGCCCTGGTATCCGCATTAATCAGTATGCCGTCAAAGGCGTCGTGAAAGCGGAAGAAAAATAATATATCTCTTAGCTGAAGACTGAAGGTATCTATAATGGACGCAAGTCCGCCATCAGAGGCTATGAAACTAGAAGATACTTACTTCGACTAGTTCGGCCTCATGTGTATGAGGCCGTTTTTTTGCTAAGAAATGATATATATCTCATTTCAAGGAGGTGTATTGAAATCATGTCTATGCCCAAACATAAAACAGTCAACCCGGCCAAAGCTGCCGTCGTTGCTGAAATGAAAGAAAAATTGCAGTCTGCACAGGGCGCTGTATTCGTAGGATTCACGAATCTTGATGTAGCTACGGTTACCAAGCTTCGTCGGAAATTCCATGAAGGCGGAGTTGAATACAAGGTCATTAAAAACACATTGACCCGTATCGCTGCTGATGAACTCGGCTACGATGCTTTGAATCCGATTTTGGAAGGCCCGACAGCTATTGCCTTTTCGACAGACGATGTTGTTGCTCCGGCAAAAATCCTGAAGGATTTCATCAAAGAAACAAAGACAACAGCCTTGACGGTAAAAGCCGGCATTGCTGATGGTCAAGTTATTGATGTTGCTTCTGTTGATGAATTGGCAAGTTTGCCAAGCCGCGAAGAACTTCTCGCAAAATTGGTTGGCAGTATGCAGGCTCCTATCTCTGGCGTCGTCAATGTACTGCAGGGAAATATTCGCAATATGGTTTATGTGCTTGATGCTGTACGTGCTAAAAAAGCCGAACAGGAAAGCGCATAATACAATTTACTCTTAACTTTATAAATTGATACTTATGGAGGTATTTTAAAATGACTAAAGAAGAAATCATGGAAGCCATTGAAAACATGACAGTTTTGGAACTTTCCGAACTCGTAAAAGCTATGGAAGATAAATTCGGCGTATCTGCTGCTGCTCCGGTAGCTGTAGCTGCTGCTCCGGCTGCTGGCGGTGCTGCTGCTGAAGAAAAAACTGAATTTGACGTTATCCTTAAAGATGTTGGCGATAAGAAAATCGGCGTTATTAAAGTTGTCCGCGAAGTTACCGGCCTCGGCTTGAAAGACGCTAAAGCTCTTGTTGATGGCGCTCCTAAAGCTGTTAAAGAAGGCGCTTCTAAAGCTGATGCTGAAGCTCTCAAAGCTAAATTGGAAGAAGCAGGCGCAACTGTCGAACTCAAATAATTTTATTTGAAATGACGATTCCACAATCAGAAATGGTTGTGGGATTTTTTTATAACCGGGGCGACTGGTGATATAGTTACACATACAAGAAACGGCCATACAGGAGCGATAAGGCTCTGTATGGCCGTTCTATTGACTTACATGTCATTTCAGGCATATTGAATTATTTGAAGAATATATCTTTGTATCCCATTATGAATATAATGACGATGAGTACAGGAAGGACATAGGTCAGATACCCTTTTGTCCAGGTTGGCAATTTCGGGCCCTTGCCGGCATTGGCTTCGGCTATGAAGTTATCAAATCCCCAGCCTTTTTTCAACGTGCAGAAAAGGACGAAGAGCAGACCGCCAAGCGGCAAGATATTATTGGAGACCAGGAAATCTTCCAAATCCAGGATAGCGGTGCCAGTGCCTAACGGTTGAATAAAACTCCATACGTTGAACCCGAGAACACAGGGAAGGGAGAGAACCAGCACCAGTACACAGTTGATGAGTACCGATTTCTTACGGGACCAGTTTTTGAAATCCATAAGGATGGCAGTCATATTTTCGAATACGGCAATGACTGTAGAGAAACTGGCGAAGCACATGAAGATAAAGAATAACGTGCCCCAGATGATACCGCCGGACATCTGGCGGAATACTTCCGGCAGGGTAACGAAGATAAGGCCGGGACCAGCGCTGGGATCTACATTATAGGAGAAGCAGGCGGGGAAGATGATGAGGCCTGCCATAAGGGCAACAAAGGTATCTAAGGCGATGATGGTACAGGATTCACCGAATAACGTACGTTCTTTTGAAATATAACTGCCAAAAACCAGCATGGATCCAATACCTACGGATAATGTAAAGAATGCCTGCCCCATAGCGGCATAAATAACGGTACCAATACCATTTTCTACCATTTTCCCGAAATCTGGGAGCAAATAAAATTCGATGCCTTTTTCCGCACCTTCCAGGGTGACACTATGAATCGCCAGGACGGTGATGAGGATGAACAGGCAAACCATCATCGGCTTCGTTATTCGTTCCACCCCCGACTGTACGCCAAACCAGACGATGGCAAAACCGACGATGATGGTAAGATACATCCAAAATATCTGGCCGGTCGGATCCGCCAGCATACCTGTAAACTTAGCGCCGGCAGGACCGTTTAAGAGATCGCCGCTGCCCATCTTAAAGATATATGACAGCATCCAGCCGCTTACATTGGTGTAGAACATCATCAACAGCAGGTTGCCGGCATATCCTGTATAAGAATGCAGATGCCAAAACGTTCCGGATGGTTCCAGTACATGGAGGGCTCGGCCGATACTTTTTTTTGCGGCCCGGCCAATGGAAAGTTCCATTGTCAGGATAGGCAGCCCCATGATGACTAAAAATATTAAATACATTAAAACAAAAGCTGCCCCGCCGTATTTACCGGTAATATATGGAAATCTCCATACATTGCCGATACCGATTGCACAACCGGCACTGACAAGGAGGAAACCTAATCGTGAACCAAATTGTTCTCTGTTTCCTTTCATATAACATCACTCCTCAGTATTAATAAACTTACTTTATCATAACAAATTTATAATAAATTAACAACCAAGGAAGTCAGATATATAACAAATATGAACTTTAAGGATAGATTACCATAATAATTCGCCAGCAACGATGCCGAGCCAGCAACAGATAAAAGCTCCGAGGATGTTTAATCCGCCATACAGCAAGGCAAGACCGGCCTGGCTTGCACGGATAAAAGTCAGTAATTCCATATTGAATGTAGAAAAAGTGGTGAACCCTCCTAAGATACCGGTGACAATGAATAGTTTTATAACTGGAGATAATTCCATGCGGGACTGGAAATACATCATCAGGATTCCGATGGCAAAGGAGCCGATGACATTTACCAGGATTGTTCCATAAGGGAACGTGATGCCGCCGTGCAGGTTTGTAGCAAAGGTAATTATATATCGGAACGCAGCCCCGATGCCGCCGCCGATGGCGACAGCCAAAATTTTTTCCATTGTATTCCTCCTCATAAAAAAAGCTGATGATTCTGTGTTAACAGAAGTCATCAGCAAGATTGCGGTTTCGACATAGTCGAGGGAGTACTCCATTCCCGTTGCAATTATAGCATACTTGTTTTTTCCTATCAATACCAAATTTTCATGATATAATAAGAAGATATTAAAAAAGTGCATATTAAGGAGGCAATCAATATGGTACAAGTACGCAAGGTGGTTATTGTTGGGGCGGGACATGTGGGATCCCATGTAGCCTTGGCATTGATTCAATCGGGTCAGGCCGATGATATTGTTTTAATTGATATATTGAAAGAAAAAGCCAAGGGACAGGCAATGGATTTAGATGATGGTGTCAGTGGTGCACTCTGCAGGCAGGATGCAGCTATTCGTGCCGGTGATTATGAAGAATTGAATGATGCGGATATCCTGGTCATGGCATTTGGCCGCAGCCGCCGTCCCGGTGAAACACGGCTGGACATGTTTGATGACTCTATCCGGATGGCCGATGAAGTGTTGGCACATTTGAAACAGGTTGATTTCAAAGGGATTATGGTTAGCATTTCTAACCCGGCAGATATCATTTGCGAATATATTCGCCGTAATATGGGATGGGATTCCCATCGTTGTTTTTGTACCGGGACCAGTTTGGAAACGTATCGTCTGTTACGCGTGTTGTCGCATCGTACAGGCTATGCCCGTCGTTCTATCCAGGGATTTTGCATGGGTGAACATGGGAATTCCAGCTTTGTGGTCTGGTCCAGCATTTTCATTAATGGCAAACCCTTTGCAGATGTATTGAAAGAAAAACCGGAATTGGCAGCGGTCCCATTGACTGTTCTCCAGGAGGAAGTCAAACGGGCCGGCGATATTGAAATTGATGGCAAGGGATGTACCGAATTTGGTATTGCCAACGTGGCCTGTATGATTATCACGGCTATTTTCCATGATCAGAAGCTGGTATGGCCGTGTTCGACAGCACTGCAGGGGGAATATGGCGAACGTGATGTTGCTGCCGGGGTGCCTTGCGTAATTGGCAAAAACGGTATTGAGGAAATATTGGAAATGCCCATTGCCGCCGAAGAAAAAGAAAAATTCCATGCTTCCTGTGATATTATCCGGGGATTTTTAAAACGAGCGGAAGAATTATAATAGAATCATATTATATTATAAATAAGACCTGTGACGATTCGTCACAGGTCTTATTTAGTCAAAATGGATATTTGTGGATAAGAGACTCTTTAGAGCATGTCCGTCAGCTTTTTGATGCAAGGTTCTACCTGTACACCTTCCCGGGGGTCTGAGCCGGCCTTATACGTATATTCGATGGCATAACTTAGGAATTCGGTTGCATTTTCTACTGCCTTGTGAAGATCGTAATCTTTCAGGAGGAAACCAGTAAGGACACTGGTGAATAAGTCACCGGTACCACACGTACTGAAAGGGATGCGGTCGGTTATCGTTTCATTAAAAGATGCCGTTGATTTGTCACAACTAACTATTTTGATGGCATCATCCTGTGCCGGTACGCTGGTGATTACAACCTTTTGTGGTCCCATGGCGATTAATCTTTCACATATATCGGTCAGGTCTTTTGTGGACGGCGTATGGTCGGAATAGGGGATATCCAGGAGCAGGCAGGCTTCGGTATAGTTCGGGGTAATGACCGTAGCATTACCGATCAGCTTGCGCATTTCCGTTACGATAGCAGGCTTAAAAACAGGGTACAGATGGCCATCATCCGCCATAGCCGGGTCAACGATAATGAGTGTATCATCATTGGCAAAACGTTTGATTGCATCCTGGACAATAGCGATTTGGCTGGCGTCAGCCAGGAAACCACTATAAATAGAATCATATGTAAACCCTAATTTTTCCCATTTATCCATAAATTCTGTCATATGAGGGGTGAAATCATCAAACGTATAGTCCCCGTAAGTCAGGTTGTTACTAAAAATCGCCGTGGGAAAGGGACAGACCTGATGCCCCATGGCAGAAATAATGGGAATGGCTGCAGTCAGGGAACAACGGCCAAATGAACACATATCATGAATTGCAAGTACTCGTTTTGTAGGCATACTTATTCCTCCTCTGTCAATCTGTACTATTATTTTAACCGAATAAAGGGAATGTGTAAACGAGACAGATTAAGAGAATTCTGTCATCATAAAAGATATCAGCAAAAAAAATAGTGCGTATCTGTTATACAACCTCCGTATATGGTAAAATAAATAAAATGTGTGAAGTCAACTGGAACGAGCAATATATCAGGAGGTGCCTAATGGAACAGAATGAAAAAGCGTTGATGGGTATGAGCGTAAAGGCTATGATTTTTCATGATGGAAAGCTGTTGTTATTGCAAAAAAATGATGCGGAGGGAGCACACCATTGGGAATTTCCTGGCGGCGGCCTGGGGATGAACGAAAATTTATTAATGGGCCTGAAGCGTGAAGTACGGGAAGAAACAGGCTTGGATATACATATTTTGGCTCCGGCAGGAACCTGGCATTATCAAAAAAAAGACGGGTGTTTCCTGAATGGCCTGGTTTTTACGGCAACATCAGACGGGGAAGATGTATGCTTGTCTGATGAGCATATTGATTTCTGCTGGATCCGGCCGGAAGAACTCTCGGCATACCGGCTCCACGGATCTTTGTGGCGGGCATTACTGCATATGAAAACATTTGAATATATAAAAAGTAAAAATGCATTGGAACCATTTTTGTCTGTTGTACAGGGGGAAGAATGAATATAGAAAAACAGCGGCGGGCGCCATTTGTAGAGGCATTGGAAGACTATTGCCGCCAGGGAATGGTTCCCTTCCATACACCGGGCCATAAAATCGGTCAGGGTGCATCTGTGTATCAGAAAGGCCTTTTTGGTCAGGCACTGCGCCGGGATCTGGGGCTTATGTATGCGCTGGACGATTTGTTTCAGCCGCAGGGTCCTTTGCGGGCAGCCATGGCCCTGGCAGCGGATTTGTATGGCGCCGGCAGGACCTTTTTTTCGGTAAATGGGACGACCGCCTGTGTGGAAGCGATGATCCTGTCTGTATGCCGTCCCGGAGATGAAATCATTATTCCTCGTGAAGCCCATCGGTGTGTCATGGAAGGCATTATCCTGAGCGGGGCCATGCCAATCTATATGACAAGCCGCTTTGCTGTCAGCGAGCAGATTGCGTTGGGACCGGACTTAGCTGGTTTGAAAGCCGCCATGGCTGCCCATCCGACAGCGAAAGCTGTTTTATTCACGTATCCGACGTATGATGGCATAGCCGGAGAGCTGGAAAAAATGATTTCCTATGCGCATGATCATGGATTGTATGTTCTGGTTGATGAAGCCCATGGAGCGCATCTTCCGTTTCATGTTGATCTGCCCAAACCGGCATTAGAATGCGGTGCGGATATGACGGCACAGAGTACGCATAAATTAGTCGGCTCGGTGACGCAGACATCGATGCTTCATTGCCGCAAGGGATTTCCTGGAATGGATCGTGTTGCTGCATCTATGGCCCTGGTCCAGTCTACGAGTCCCAATTACTGGTTCCTGGCTTCGCTGGATAGTGCCCGGCAGCAGCTGGCAATGAACGGGACGGAGCTGTTGGAAAAAACAATGAAGCTGGCCCGGACTGTGCGGGCGGAACTGAATTCGATTCCGGGAATCCGGTCCTTTGGACGGAATATTATAGATTATAATGGCGTAGAAGGATTTGATGAAACCAAAATTACGATCGATTTTGCCGGGATAGGATTGAATGGGTGTCAGGCAGAGTCGTTGCTGCGTCAAGAGAAAATAGAGGTAGAATTGACAGCGGCCAATCATGTGCTGGCCCTCATCACGTTAGGGGATACGGATGCGAGCGCAGAAGCATTACTGCAGGCCTGCCGCCGCATTGCCGCCGGGCGGTCTGTCCGGCATGATGCGGCAATAGAAGCGGAAGAACCATTGCCTGCTCCGCAGGTGGTAGTATCGCCGCGGGCAGCCTGGAACAGCAAGACCGATACGGTACCGTTGGAACAGAGCCGGGGACGGGTAGCGGCTGAAACGGTTACGTTCTATCCGCCGGGGATTCCGGTTATTGCACCGGGTGAAGTGGTGACGACGGCATGCATACATTATATCCAAAATAAAATAAAAGCCGGCTACAAGCCGAATGGAGCGGCTGACGCCGCTTTGCAGACCATCCGGGTGATTCGGCAAGAATGAGCATAGTTAAAAACGATGATAAGGAAGGGTTGTATAATGAAGGGAAAGTTGATTATTATTGAAGGCGGCGACGGCAGCGGGAAAGCGACGCAGGCCAAACTTTTGACAGAACGGTTACAGCGTGAAGGAAAGCAGGTACGATCTCTTAGTTTCCCCGATTATGACAGCGAATCCAGCGCTCTTGTTAAAATGTATCTGCGGGGTGATTTTGGCAAGGATGCGGATTCGGTTAACCCGTATGCTGCATCTGCTTTTTATGCCGTTGATCGCTTTGCATCTTATCAGATGAAATGGAAACAGTTTATCCAGCAAGGTGGTATCGTTATTGCCGACAGGTATACGACGAGTAATATGTTATATCAGATGATCAAGATTGAGGATGAAGTGGCGCGAAAGGAATATTTAGACTGGCTCTGTGACTTTGAATTCCACCGGTTGGGACTTCCTGAACCGGATCTGGTCATCCTTTTGGATATGCCCTTAGATGTGACGGAACGGCTCATGGCCGGGCGGCAGGGAAAGACCGGTGGTAAAACCGGGGATATCCATGAAAAAAATGAGAAGTTTTTATATAAATGTCATGCCGCATATGGAACGTTAGCACAGTATTATGGGTGGCAGACTATCTCCTGTGCTCGTAACCAGGCAGTACGATCCATTGAAGATATTCATGAAGAGGTATATCATACGGTTTGTACATTCATTTCGGACATCAGCTGACTTGCGGTACAGCATCAGCTGATGTCTGTGCTTATTTGAGAAATGTAATGGCTTCTTTGTAAAAATAACTTGACATGACAGGGTAAATTTGGTATTATAATAAAGCGTTCTAAATGAACGCACCGCAGGAATCTTTCTTAGAGAATGATGATAATGATGATAATGATGAATGATTCATTGCATGAGAACAAAAAAGATTGACAAGAACGAAGAAACATGATAAAATTATTTTCGTCATGCGGAAGTAGCTCAGTGGTAGAGCATCACCTTGCCAAGGTGGGGGTCGCGAGTTCGAGTCTCGTTTTCCGCTCCATTTTCCTTTTCAATAAGGAAAAATTAAATATTCCTCAATAGCTCAGTTGGTAGAGCAATCGGCTGTTAACCGATTTGTCGTAGGTTCGAGTCCTACTTGAGGAGCCATACAGGGGTATCGCCAAGCGGTAAGGCAACGGACTCTGACTCCGTCATCGTTGGTTCGAATCCAGCTACCCCTGCCATATTTTTGTCTGATCCACTAGCTCAGTTGGCAGAGCACCTGACTTTTAATCAGGGTGTCCCGAGTTCGAATCTCGGGTGGATCACCATTTTTTCTTCATATGTGGCCCCTTGGTCAAGCGGTCTAAGACATCGCCCTTTCACGGCGAGAACATGGGTTCAAATCCCGTAGGGGTCACCACATATGGGCGATTAGCTCAGCTGGGAGAGCGCCTGCCTTACAAGCA
>JALCDF010000027.1 GCA_022641375.1 Megasphaera sp.
TGCCTGTAACATATGAAATAACTCCTTTCTATTCTCCGTACTTATGTTATATTTACATTGTACTTAATTTCATCCACTATCGATAGCAGAAAAAATCTGATTTTTTGTAGGACTTTTTCTGACACCCAGTCTCCTGTTCTCTTCATTTGCAATGCCATTTCAAAGTATGTTATATTGGAGTTAATAATCCGCCGTGCATTTATGTTGAGGTGATTTACTATGATTTATATTACAGGTGATATCCATTCCGGGCTCGACCGTTTCCAGCATCTCCATGACATGGGACTGTCCATCGGTTCCGACGATTACATCATCATTTGCGGAGATTTCGGTCTCCTCTGGGAACCTCAGCCATCGCCACAGGAAATAGAAAAAATACGTTGGCTGTCCGCACAACCCTATACAACATTATTCATAGACGGCAACCATGAAAACTTCGGCCGGCTGCGCCATCTCCCCATAAAAAAATGGCATGGAGGCTATGTCCAGCCACTCCAGCCAAATGTTTTGCACCTGTTGCGCGGTGAAATCTATTCTATTGAAAATCACACGTTCTTTACGTTTGGCGGCGCCACGAGTACCGATAAAGACCTGCGCATTCCCGGCATATCCTGGTGGCCCGATGAAAATCCGACTCCGGAAGAATTCGAACACGGCAAGAAACAGTTATGCCAAGCCGGCTGGAATGTAGATTATGTCATTACCCATACGGCTCCGCAACACTGGAAAACCAACAAGTTAGGCCATTTGGAATGGGATACCTGCCGCACTTCGGATATGTTAGATGAAATCGAGTCCCACCTGACATATAAGAATTGGTTCTTCGGCCACATGCACCGGGATGATCATGGCCCGGACCGCAAAGACCAATGGCTCTATGAAGATATCGTATATCTCGACGGCACAACCGCCGGCCGGCTGCCGCTGGATTGGATTGAATCCCGTCTGCCCCCGGTTTTACAAGCTGCTATACAACGATATCACCGCACTCCTATCACCATGACCGGCAATACGGCAAACCGCGCCCGGCTCCGCCGCATCATCATCGAATGCAGGCGAAGCGGAGAAATCAACGATGAAACTGCCGGCCGGCTGGTAGAAGAATATTGTTACTGAGGCGGCCGGACTTCGGCATGAAAAATTTCCTGACCGACTTGCTGCACCCAGAATCCCAATAACTGATTATATGCATTGGCTCCCTGCTGTCCGCTGGAAGCTGCTTTCAGGATATACTGCATCAACTGCTCCGCCCAGGCGTACCCAAACCGGTCGAACCGGCCCCTGCTGTTCATATTCGGCAGGCGTTGTAAAATGGGACTAAAAATATCGCTCGTCACTTCTAACAGCTTCGGCGTAACCGGATAGGTATAGCCGAGGCCTTTTTTATCTTTGCGCAGAAACACCAGTGCCAGCGCATCTGCCTGACGGGTTTCATCAGCATAATCCACATGGAATGCTTCCAGCGGCAAAAGTTTCTTATCTTCTTCTTTGATCAGATGGTAGGCTCCGTATTTAATGATTTCATATAATCTGTCATCCCTGCCGCTTTCCATTTCGATGATTTTTTCCCGCCATTCTCCCCATGTCAGGGCTGAGCGGCACAGATATTCCTCAAAGGAATCTTCACCCAAAAATGTGCAGACTTCGGCCGACGTAACCGGGCTTTTGGGATCCGGGATATGCCATACCATCCACTTATCTTCTTTATTGATATACAGGCAGGGACTTTCCATATGAATCTGACTGTGACAATGGGGACATTCATAAAAGAACAGTCCTTCATCGGTCAGCACACGCTGCCGCATCGCCGTATCATCCGTTCCGTCTATGCAATCCCATGTGTGGAACATCCCCTGACCCTTGCAGGCCGGACAAGTCACCCCTATATTAACTTCATGTGTTCGTAAAGACATCATCACTTCATTCCCTTCATTTAAAAAGGCGTCCTCCGGCAAAGGCTATTTCCCACCTTTGTACCTTGCGGCACGCCTCTTCTATAGTTACTTATTTATGATATATCACGTCGTACTATCCGGCAGTTCGACATCTGTCAACGAAATATCCGGTTCTTCGTACGTCTTCATAACGATATCTGCCGCCTGTTCAATATCGACGATACTGCGGGGCTGGCTCATATCCAGGAACGGACGCAGATTCCGTTTCATATTACGCACCTTTTCTGCCAGGATAATCGGATCCGGTGTATCGTCCGATACACGCAGCATCACCAGGTCCAGCATGGCTTCTTCCACCATGGGCGCTAATTCCTCTTTGCTGGCATCATTTAAATGCTGCAGCCAGAAAAATACTGCGGCTTTCGTGTACGCTTCCTGCATATCTTCATTTTGGCAAACCATATCGATTCGTTCCAGAGACGCGCCTTCAGTCATAATGACCGGCACTGCCGCCGTTGCTGCCTTGCGGAGAGGATATCCTTTATCTTCCGTCGCAATAGATGTAAACGCAATATGATGCAGCTTCTTTTCTGCAGCCAGCTGTAAGCTCTTATGATAACAAGAAATCAGCGTCTTTTCCTCTTCTTTCTTGCCACCGATCCAAATCGGCCCGACCGTATGAATAACATATTTAACCGGTAATTTATAACCAAAGGTTATTCTTGCTTCGCCTGCCGGACATCCTTTCAACGCACGACAAGACGCCGTCAAAGAAATGCCGCCGGCACGATGGATTTTGTTATCTAACCCACTCATTCCCAACAGCGTCGTATTGGCGGAATTGACAATCGCATCCGCTTTCCATTTCGTTATATCTCCTACTAATACGCGAAATTGCATAGAATCACATCCTTTACATACCTATGTATAAATGCTGTATATTTTATTATACCATAGAATTTGGATAAAAGATGTAATTGTTTATTGCAAAATCGCCGGCAGTCCTTATCATTTTATAAACGTAAAAGTCCCTTTCTGCAATCGATTTGTACCCTAAATCATTTATCCGAACTATTTATGCGATATTCGTTTGACAATTACTATATAAATAGATATATTTGTATATGTATTTATAGTTATACTCAGAGAGTTTTATATAGAGGAGGATTTCCACATGAAAGACGTATCGAGGAAAATGTCATTATTTACGGAATCCGTCATTCGACACATGACGCGCATTGCCGATGACTGCGGAGCTATTAATTTATCCCAGGGATTTCCTGATTTCGACCCGCCAAAAGCAATTCTGGACCGGCTGGCCCAGGTCAGCTACGAAGGACCGCACCAATATTCTGTCACCTGGGGCGCCCAGAATTTCCGTGAAGCCATCGCCGCTAACCGTTCCAAACAGCTTGGCATCCCCATCGATCCGCAAAAAAACATTGTCGTTACTTGCGGCAGTACGGAAGCCATGATGGCTACGGTCATGGCCGTTGTCAATCCCGGCGAAAAAGTCATCGTGTTCTCGCCCTTCTATGAAAACTACAGTGCTGACACCATATTATCCGGAGCAGAACCTATCTATGTACCATTGTACCAGCCGGATTTCCATTTTAACCCGGATGAACTGGAAGCGGCGTTCAAACAGGACCCCAAGGCCATCATCCTCTGCAATCCATCTAACCCGTGCGGGAAGGTCTTCACCCGCAGCGAACTCGAATTTATCGCTACCCTGGCGGACAAATATGACACCTACGTCATCACTGACGAAGTCTACGAATATATCATCTATAAGCCCAATGTCCACACGTACTTCGCCGCCCTGCCCGGCATGTTCGACCGGACTATCACCTGTAACTCCCTGTCCAAGACGTACTCCATCACCGGCTGGCGCCTGGGATACGTCCTGGCACCGCCGCATATCATCGACTGCGTCAAGAAAGTCCACGATTTTCTTACCGTCGGTGCCGCCAGTCCGTTGCAGGAAGCCGCTATTGAAGGGCTGAATTTCCCACAGCAATATTACGATGACCTGCAACAGCTCTACACGGAAAAGCGGAATCTCTTCTGTGACGGCTTGGAACGAATCGGCCTGCAGCACAACAGACCGCAGGGCGCTTATTACGTCCTCGTCGATATTTCTGAATTCGGTTACGATGACGATACAAAATTCTGTGAAGACATGACCTGCAAAGTCGGCGTTGCCGCCGTCCCGGGTTCCTCATTCTTCCGCGAACCGGTAAACAATCTCATCCGGCTCCATTTTGCCCAGAATAATGATACGCTGAATGAAGTATTGAATCGTTTGGAAACCATAAAAAAGGTCTTAAAAAAATAACATATTCACGACAAAACCACCCTGCCAATATCAAATACAGGGTGGTTTTTATGGTATAATAAATAACAAAATGATTCTATTTTATACGCTCAAAGGAAAAGGCTTATGGAAAACAAAAAATATCTGAATATGATACGCAACAATCCGTACGTCATCGAACGCATCGACAATCCTACGGAAGAAATGAAACTCACCGCTGTCAAAAATAACGGGCTGGCGCTCCAGTACATCAAGGATCCGTCACCAGCAGTAAAAGAAGCCGCTATCACGAATTCTGCCCGGGCCATCCAATATGTACAGGATCCGTCACCGGAACTGCTGACAAAAGCCATCACGCAGAGTTGGAACACGCTGCAGTATATCCACCACCCTTCCCGGGAACTAATCTGCCTGGCATTGCAGCAATCGGGCTGGGCAATTCAATTCGTCCCCAATCCCGATGAAGAACTGCAGCTGCTGGCCGTACAGAAAAATTATGATGCCATCAAATACCTGGCAGACCCGTCACCAGCTGTACAAAAAGCAGCGGTACAAGGCAATTATGAAGCCTTGCGATATATTGCTGCCCCGACAGAAGAAGCCAGACGGATTGGCATCACCAGCGGCGAACAAGCCGTACGGCTCCTGGCTCATGTCACCAAAGACGATATTCTCCGTTTCCTGCAGTATAACGTCTTAGTATTGAAGTACCTGCCCAAGGACATGGAAATCAGCAAGGAAGAACTGTCACAAGCGGTACAGGCCGTTGTCCAGCAGGATGCCGTACCGGAAAAATACGTTCGTGATTTCATTAATTATCATGCCATCGACGGTACTGTCAATTTGAAACCATTGGAAAAACTGGCTCTCGTATATCAATATGGCAGCCGCCGGGCAAAACAAATTACTGTTGATGAAAAATTAAAATTCAGATAGGGGACATATTATGAACTTCGTAGATACATTCAAAAGCATAGATTTAGTACTGGCCTCCGGTGAAGTCCCATTATTGGTCGGCGATACGGGCATCGGCAAAACAACGCTGGCCCATGACCTGGCTGAAAAGAATGGCTGGAGCCTCGTCACCATTGACGGCAACCTCCTCAAAGAAGGGGAAATCGGCGGTCTGCCAACCATCGATACCTATAAACGAACCAATCATAAAGGCCTCATCGTCGAAGAAAAGACAACGGTCTATGCCACCCATCACAAATTGCGGGAAATGGACGAAGAAATCAACCGGGGCAAAACAGTACTCTTGTTCATCGATGAAATCAACCGCTGTGAACACGCTGTCCAGCAGGAATTGATGAACCTCATCCTGAACCGGGAAATCAACGGGTATGTACTGTCCAACGACGTGAAAATCCTGGCCGCCATGAACCCGTCCAATTCGTACGACTATCAGGCCGTCGACATGGATGCCGCCCAGGAAAACCGTTTCGTCTGGCTGTTCATGGAACCGGACTATATGCAGTGGCTCGACTGGGCCGGTGAAAGCGGCATCGCTCCCAAAGTAATGGAATTCATTTCCACCTTCCCGGAATATTTGTATCAGACGAACGAAGATGACGTCAACGCCACACCCCGCAGTTATGAACGCATCTCTTCTCTCTACAAAGTCTATGAACAACATCGGGATGCGGTTCTCCGTCCTGTTTTCTTCAATGTCATCCGCGGCAATGTCGGCAAAGTCATCGCCGAAGAATTTATCAATTTCATCGAAGCGGATTACCGCCCGCTCATTTCTTATGACGACGTATTCAGCGGCGATACCCTGCCTTCCGGTCTGGCTTCTCAAATCCAGGATGAAAGCCACACCCGTTTGTATCTGGCTGCAAAAAACATGTTGCGCCGCCTCGACAGCACTATCGTCGACATCACCGACCATGAAACAACGATCGACCGCCTCGTTCAATTTTTGAAACTGTATCCCGTCGACCTCATGGTCGCCATCATGAAAGACCTCCGCAATAATTTCAAAAACGTCTATGATTGTGCCATTGAAAACGACCATTTTGTCGATGCTTATTTTGAATCGTATCGTACGCTCAGGTAATGACTTATGAAAAATATCTTTGAAACAGAAACGCTGCAGTTATATCAACAAACAGTCCTGCTCACCGACGCTTTTCAAAAAACAGCTGCGGGGAAAAAAGCTGCTGATCTGACCATGACTGCCGCGTACCGTCAGGCCTTTTTTCACCTGATCGAACAAGTAAACCTAAGCCTTTTGGAAGATACGGATAATTTCTTCGGGTATTTCCTGATCCATATGGGTAAAGAAATACGTTTTGACCTGGCCAGCCCCACCGGGGTGAATTTTAAAAATGCCCGCTATGTCATGTATTTCAATCCTCTGCTCTTCTTACGTCTCACAGAAGGACAGATGGAATCCTGTATCAAGCACGAAATCCTCCACATCGTATCCCTCCATCTGCTGCGTGCCAGGGGCCTGCGCACGGATTACAGCAAATTAGCACTGAATCTGGCCATGGACACCGTCGTCAATACGTACCTGTTCCCGCTGCAGCCCGATGCCATTACCCTGGCCTGGGTCAACGCCATGTACCTCCTGACCCTGAAGCCGTTCGAATCCTTCGAATATTATGCCGACGCGATACAGGAAGCCTTGGACAAGCGAAAACCAAAGAAAGATATACTGGAATTCGACAGTGAAACCGACGAAAAAATAGAGACCTCCTTCGATCCGAAGAAGGCCCATGATATTTGGGATGATTCTGATGATATTGACGATACGACACTGCAGAAATTCACAGAAAAATATGTCGATGCCGCCCAAAAAGGGAAGGTATCCAACTATCTAAAAAGCATGATCGATGCCCTGAAATACGGCGAAAACGCTCTTCCCTGGCATTATTTCCTAAAAAAACTGGTCGGCTCCGTCACCAGTGAATTCAAGAAGACCATGACCCGGCGCAACCGCCGCCAGCCGGAACGGCTGGATCTGCGGGGACGCCTGCGCAACCACAAAGCCAATATCTTCGTCGCCCTGGATATCAGCGGCAGCATCAGCGATTCCGAATTCAAGCAGGCGATGAAAGAAGTATTCGAAATCGTCCACTGCTATAATCATGAAATCACCATCGTCGAATGCGACAACCGTATCCGCCGTACCTATCCCGTCACCGAACTGAAAGACTTAAAGGAACGCCTCAATATCCGCGGCGGCACCCAGTTCACGCCGGTCATCGAATACGCCAATGAACATCCTATCGATCTGTTAGTGTATTTCACCGACGGCAAAGGGGAAGAACATCTGACAGTCCGCCCCAGAGGCTATAAAGTCCTCTGGGTCATCTCCGGCAAAGGAGACAAACTGTCTGTCGATAATCCCTGCGGTATCATCAAGAAGCTGAATCCGCTGAAGCTGGATGACCCCCTGCCCTTCGACGATGTCGAAAAAGGCGGTTTCTCCGCCAACAACCAGGAAGGTGCCAGCCTGCCGTTTTAAGCTGTACTCGCTATACTCCGAAAAAAGCAGTCACCAAATCCGTGATAGCGGCCTGATCTCCGACCCCCATCGTTTCTCTGGCAGAATGCATGGCCAAAATAGGCACGCCGATATCCATGGCCCGCATCGGCAGATTTGCCGATAACAGGGAACCCAGCGTCGAACCGCCGCGGATATCGGACCGATTGACGAAACACTGATAAGGTATCCGGTCCTTTTGGCACAATGATTTCACCATACCTACGGCTTCAGCATCACCGGCATACGCCTGACTGCAGGCTATTTTCAGTGCTACACCGCCATTTAAAACGGGAATATTGGTGAGGTCATTTTTTTCAGGCACATTAGGATGCATGGCATGGGCTACATCGAGAGACAGGAAAAATCCGCTCATGATCTTGCGCTGTATCGGTTCCATACCATATCCCAATACATGATATATACGTTGAATCACCTGGGGCAGTACCAACGAAGCAGCACCCTGCTTTGTCGTACTGCCCACTTCTTCGTTATCGAACAGGGCGATCATGCTGATACCCTCCCGGCGTTTACCTTCTATAAGGCCATCTATGCAGGCTTTGACCGAAGTCAGATTATCCAGCCGGGGCGAAGAAATAAACTCATTGTGAAAACCGAGGCGGCACGGTTCTTCCCAGGGATACACCGTCAATTCATACGCTAATATATCCTCTTGGGCACAAGAAAATTCCGTTGATAGAAATTCATCGAAGAAATCTGCATCCGCATCTTCCCCGGTCATGGTCATCAGCGGCAACAAGTCCTTTTGCGGATTAAGTTCCACTCCTTTATTGACGTCGCGGTTCATATGGATTGCCAACTGAGGAATCGTCATGACCGGTCGTTTCGCATCGACGAGACGCACGACCGGATGGAAGGGATCATCGCCGCGGAGGACCAGTTTTCCCGCCAGTGACAACGGCCGGTCCAGCCACGTATCGCGAATCATGCCGCCGTATACTTCTACATTCACTTTCCCGTACCCCTTGGTCACTACCGAAGCCGCCGGCTTGACCCGCAGACAGGGAAAATCCGTATGGGCCGTCGCCAGGCGCAAATCTCCGTCAGGATGATTGCCTATACGAAAAGCAATCAATGTAGACCCGTATACCCGCGTATAATACGCCTGCCCCGCTTCCAGTCCCCAGGCATCCGCCTGCTTCAGCTCCCGGAATCCGGCCTGTGCCAACATAGCTGCACTCACCTGTACCACATGGTACGGCGACGTCCCCGCCTTCAGAAATGCTAATAATTCGGATATGCTTGTATCGTTTTCCATAATATAGATCCTTTCGTATATATCAATAACCTGATACATTCAACTGACTTCTGTTTTATCCAAATTTAGTTAAATGCATTTTTCCTAATAGTATATTACTTCTGGCAATCAGTCAATCCGCTAAAAAAATCGTTTTGCCTCAATCCGTATTGGACTTTTCTCTTCATATATGATATGTTATTAATAGATAATTATTATTTGTTATATATTGGGAGGTTGAGAATCATGGCTATCCAGAAAATACAACACGATATCATTTCTTTAGACGATATTCACTCTTTTACGGTTATCGGCGACCCCGGATGCGAAGGACTGGGTATTACGAACATGGAAGTCTACGCCAATGCACTGGCTGCTGCCGAATCGGATGATTTCATCCTGGTTGTCGGTGATTTCGTGCCGACCGGTACCGATGTATTTTACCGGGATATCCGGGAGCTGACGGATGCTATTTCCGAACAGGACGTATATGCCCTGCGGGGCAATCACGACACCGGCACGTATGACAATCATTTCGGCCTTCATAATTACGCTATTTCCTGCACGGATTTTACAATCGTCGTATTGGATAACGCCTTGCGCACCTTCGAAGAAGAAGGGTTGCAGCTGTTAGGCCGCATACTGGCGGATCCTGCGGTTCACCAGGTCGTCATCGCGTTCCATATCCCGATTCCCAATCATTTTACGGGGAATTCCGTCAAAGAGGCCGAGTTCCAGCGTCTCCGCCAGGTATATCTTCCGTATCAGGATAAGGTGAAATACTTTATCTGCGGCCATGTCCACTCCCGTTTCATCGATACTGTCGACGGCATTCCTTTCATCTGTACCGGTGGCGGCGGTGCCATGATTGAAGATGTTTCCGATGATATCCGCGCTGCTGATGTCAATTATCACGTCATCAAGTTTTTCTGTTCCGAAGGCTCCCTGCAATATAAAATCGTCGATTTACAACACAGCTTCTATCCTCAGGAAAAGAATCATCCGATTACCAAACACCACCTGCTGGCCGCTATTCAAAATGAATTGATGGCTCATCTCCAGTATCGCATGTATGCCGAACGGGCCCAGCGCCGCGGCTATACGTATATCGCCAATCTGTTTGAAGCGATGGCGGAATCAGAATACCGTCATGCCCGTAATTTCTTTGCCGTATACGATAAGGGAGAATCCTTCAGCCGCACCGTTTCATCCTTCCTGGCAACGGAGCAATACGGCCTCCATCATTTATATTCCATGATGGAAAATTACGCTAAGGAACAACATATGCCGCTGACACGTCAGGCGTTTGGCGCCGCCATGGCTGCGGAAGATACCCATATCCGCCTGCAGGGTCAAATCGAAAACGACGGCGATTTCGATGCCTTTAAAGAAAAGACGTTCTACGTCTGCTCGGTCTGCGGCTATCTCATGTCCGGAGAGGATACGCCGGAACGTTGTCCTGTCTGCGGCGCGCCGGCCCGGGATTATATCGAATTTGCGGCAAAAGAGTAATCCGGATGTACGGATGTAAGGAGTTGATATTGTATGCGTCATGAATGGTATCCGTTCGTATCTGCACAGGCAAAAGAAACCTATACAACCTGGTATCATCAGCAGGCCGCCATGACCTGGCCCGTTCCGTTCACGGAACACCTCGTACCCACTGCGTATGGACCGACATTGGTCCGCACATGCGGACCGGCCGATGCCCCGCCGCTCATACTGCTCCATGGGCTGACCGCTACGTCTCTCATGTGGGCACCCAACATATCCGCCTGGGCCTCCTCCCATCGTGTCTATGCCATCGATACGATCAATGACTATGGTCTGAGTGTCGATACCAGAAATGTTATTACCAAAGGGGATTTCATGGTCTGGCTCGACAGCCTTTTTGATGCCTTAGGACTGACCTCTTTTATCCTGGCAGGCATGTCTTACGGTGGCTGGCTGTCCGGACAATATGCCCTTCATTGCCCCCGCAGGGTAACAAAGCTCATCCTCATTGCCCCGGGTGCCACGATAGAACACATGGATCTGGAATTCCTGGCAAAATCGGTGGCGTTCTTTTTCTTCCCGGACAGCTATGGAAAACGTTTCTCCCAATGGCTGTTTGCCGACGGATTCACCCATCCGGAACACTGCGCCATGACCTTGGAACAATATCAGCAGACCCTGCGCATGGCTAAGGCCTTTCAAAAACGCTGGTTCGTGCCACTATCGGTCATCTCGGACAGAGAATGGCGGCGCCTGTCCATGCCTATATTATATCTTGTCGGTGAACATGATAAGCTCTATTCTCCTGAACAAGCCGTCGCCCGTCTGCATCATGTATCACCCCGGGCCCAATGCCATATCCTTTCCCATGCCGGCCACGATATTACCGCCGTCAAGGCGGACGAAGTCAATCGCTTCGTATCAGACTTTATCATCACATGACATAGCATACGCCAGGTCTCCCGATATGATGGGAAACCTGGCGTATTATTTCTGTCTGTATATTGTTATCCTGTACCCTGTAAAACAATCAGCGATACCGCATCGTCTTATACGACACATATGCTTTCTGTAACTGTTTTGCCGCTTCATCCAGTTCACCAAGGGTCGTATGATGCAGTACCGCCCGTCCCGTTGCTTCATCAATATGGACAAAGGAAACAAAACATTCCGCCGCTTTGCTATGATCTGCCAGCAAAGATAGCCGTATATACGCCCCGACGCTGGATGCACCGGCATGGACGATCGTACTATCTACCTGAATCGCCGTTCCCTTATGGACAGGCCGCAAAAAACGCAGTCCATCCAGTCCCAGACAGACGATGTGGGGCGTGCCCAGGAATATCTGTACTGCCAAAAAGCCGCATTCTATCATATACGATGACGCCTGACCGGCAAACAATGTATCATGGGGATTGAGATCCTTCCCCAACACCATATGGGCTGCCGAAACGTGCTTGTCTATCCCTATTTTCATCCGTATTCCTCCCACATTAAAATAAGCCCGTTTCCTCATAATCGTTCAACCGCCCCAGACTTTCCGGATGATGCTCTTCAAAAAATGCCGTCTTAATTTCCTTTTCCGGCAACAGCACCTTTCCTTTATTGCCTGGAATATCGGCAAACCGGCAGCTATAAACAACCGGAAAATATTTACGGATAAAATTGCCATCTTCATGCGCCGTCAACGCAATAATTTGAAATCCCAACTGCTGCGCAATAAAGAATACAGGATTCAGGATATGATCACTGGACGCTTTGCCGAAAGGATTATCAGCCACCACAACACGATTATTATATGCCCGATGCCGGACATGACAGCGTCTCTCCGATAAATAATTCAAACATCCCAGGAAAAGCGCCATATTCTTGCTCCACATTTCGCCACCGGACCACTTATTGGATTCTTCCCAGCTATACGGGCGATCTGAAAACAACTGCATACTCGTCGCTTTGCGGCAACGGACCTTGATGGCCTTGTCCCCTAAAACCTGCAAAAGGATTTGCTGTGTACGCAATTTTTTCTGCAATGCCCCTTTGATTTTTTGTGCATCTTCATGGCCCAGATCATCTTTGTATTCATCCCGATCCAGCGTCGTCGTAATCGTATTCAGATAGGATCTGATAGCTGTACGGGCATCAGAATCCTTCCATGGAGCTATGTGGATCATAAATATATCTTTGGTTCCATTTCCCACTTTGATCCGTGTCTTAGCCGCAATTTCTTGCAATCCATTGCACATTTCCTGTAAATAAAGTGCCATATGTTCAATCATATGTTCAATGTGCGTAAAATGTTCTTTTCGTTCCGATTCAGACAGACTGATAATATGCTGGATGTTGCTTATGATGATACTCTTCCAGGCAACGAATTCTTCATACCCTTCTTTTCCGCGGATGCCGTCTACAATACGGCGCCGCATTTTTTCTTTTTTTACATGGTTTTCACAATACCGGATAAAATTATCCTTGCATTTCGTACTGATCAACCGTTTTTCTTCCACTTTATCACAAGCTGCAGCCCCCTTTGTAAGAAGCGGGGCCATCACCTGCCGCAATATCTCATACCTGTCCGTTCGCCACTCCGTCGGCAATATCGCTGCTTCGACAGCATCTACAGCAAACTGAAGCCGTACATTCTGTTGATCCAGTATATGCTGTAATTCCTGAAATCCCGACAGTTGTTCCTGATTCTCTTCCGTATGATGATGACAAGTTTCTATATTGGCAGCAATATTTCGGCGTTGTCCTGTCAGTTTTTCTCGTACTTGGGATAATTCGTCATCAAATACAACTAATGTATCATATTGCCTGAAATACCGTTCCTTTTCAGCTTCCCAACTGCCATATGCCCGATCCCGGTCCTGTTGGACTTCCCGTTCACGGCGAATCTGTTCCTGACATTGTTTTTTCAGTACTTTGTGTTGTTGGCTCAGTACCTCTTCCCGTTCATTTCCATTCGCCGGATAGACACCGTCTTCATCCAAAACCGTTTCACTGCGATTTCGCAAATCCGTCATGCTTTTTTCTAACCGCTTTACGTCCAACCGGAACTTTTCTAATTCGCTTTCCAATCGTCCCCGATTAGCATTTGCTCCTTCCAAACGGCTTTTAAGCTGCCGCCGTCGTTCAGCCAGCGCTTCATATCCCATAGGAGAGGATTGCAATGCGGTTTGCTGCACTTCATCATAATAAAGTTTTGTTTTTACTTCCTGCCTGGAATTGCGGTACATACCTATACGGGTCAGGAGGTCATCATGTTGTTGCTGCAATTTTTCCAATACCGTATTTACAATGGTCACTTTTTCTTCGGCGGACGCCTGTTCATTTATAAGTGCCGCCCGTTCACCTAAGACTGTCTGGTGTTGTTCCTGTAAGTGGAAATAATCATCAGCCCGTTCTAACTTACGTCGTATCAACGCTATTTTTTCTTGTCCTTCATAAAGAGACTGTCTGTATTTTTCAATACTATCCCGGCATTGATCCAGATCCTGACGACTTTGTTCTATATCTTTAGCCGCCAATTCCGTTTTTTCGGCATTATCCCGACGGCTCCGTTCCAATTCTTCGTACTCAGTAAATGGCATCGCTTTGTAAAATGTATCCGTATCCTGCCGGGTCTGACATAGTTCCTGCAACAGTACTTGTTGTTTTTTGCGTCGGGTATCGCACTGATCCGCGGTTTCCCGCAACGTTTGAATCCAATCCGTAAACAAATCCGGTATCACATTTTTCCAATATGCCGGAACGACCTGGCGGTCCGGCAATATTGCCGATCCATCCAGTACTGCCCGCAATTCCTGCTCTGTCAACAAAAATACCGGCTGGAAAAAATCTCCGGCGGCTTGTTGTAACCGGTTTTGCAATTTTTGCAGTTCATCGGCAGTCGTAATAACCGAGACTGCCCAAAAAGGATATTTATGATACAATGCCTCCGCATCTTGTCCTTCATGACAATACAGGCGAAACATATCAGCCCCACTTTTAAGGTAAACAAAATCAGCCGCCCAGTCGCTAATTTTATTTTCCAGTATCGGATCCGCCGTAAATTGTTCTTCCTTACTATATACATCAAGGAAACGGTGCGCTTGGCGGGATTCCGTATCGAGGCGGGACGCTTTTTCTTCTTCCATGACGATATCGTCACCCAGCTGATTCAACAGAAATTCCGAGCGCTGGTACAACTGCAACGTATCTGCCGCCACATTGGCACAACTGGCCCACTTTTTCAATTTTTCCAGAACGACGGCCGCCTGACTATCCCGCCGCGCCAGTTGCAGATCCATAGATTGGGCATCTGCCATCAAATGATCATATTCCGCTTGTCTGGCTGGCAGCGATATCGCTAGTTTTTTCTGCTCGCCTTCATAAAAATGAATGTTTTTTGCATATCCGTCCACATCCTGTTGCAACTGTCTCTGTGACTGCTCCCACAAGCGGCACTGGCCCTTTGTATCCCGGTTCATACTATCCGGGAACAGCTCCTGCTCGATTTTCTCCTGCTGTTCTACTAATGTACGAATCCGGCCGTCGGTTTCACCAACAGCCGCCGAGAGACGTTTCGTTTCCTGCCGCCAATGCCGCTGCTCTTGCTGTTGTCCAGCGATTTTCGCCGTTTCTTCTTCTAATACTCCTTCCATCGTTTGTATTTGCAGTTCTTGTTGTTTTTCTTCTTCACTAAACCAATAATGCAAAAAAGCACTGTTGTCCTGCAGTTGTTTTTCTAAGGCTTGTGTTTCCGTATCACAAGCCAATTCCCCCAGGGCCTGCTGCGCCATAGCTGCCCCCTGCGCCGCCTGCTGATGCTGTTTTTTATAACAGGATAATTGTAAATTATTTAATTCTGTTATCGCCGCCAGACAATCTGCCTCTGCTGCCTCCCGTCCGGTCTGGACCGTTGCCAGCACAGCCTGTTTTTCCTGATAGGCTGCTTCTCGTTCTGCTACACCGCAAGCTTCCAATTGACGACAATTTTCCCGCTTTTCCCGCTGCAAGCGTTCTGCCTGTTCTTCATAGAGACGCTGTTGTTCCTTCCGTTGTCCCCACGCGTTTTCCGTCTGCACATACAACGCCTTTAGTTGACGATTCACCGTCAATAATTTTTGTTCCGCTTCATACTGAACATGCTGCACTTCCGTATACTCTGATAACTCAGAAATGATTCCCTTCATTTCTTCGATACGTTGCTGCAACACCAGCTGCTGTTTAAAATGATCACGCTGCGATTCAAATAATTCCGCAAATCCATTGCCTTCCTTACGACCATTTGTATCAGCACAACCTTCTTCTACTGTCGGAATCAACAGTTTATCGATAAGATCATTGGTTGTACGGCAGCTTTCGAAATATGCTTCCACGCCTCCTTCGGATTCATTGATGGCGGCGATTTTATTCCATTCTGACGGAATCAGCTTAAAATGATTTTCGATATACTTGCCATACTCTGTCAACGTATCATTTTCCGAGAAGAACCTGGCTGTCATGGAATGGGCTGCTATGCCACGAAAATAAGCCGCCATTTCTTCCTTCGTCGCCGGACGCTTGTGACCTTTCTCCTGTTTGGTAAGCGGCAATGTATCCAGGCGTTCCCTCGCATTGGCTCCATATTCCATAGCAAATTCCTGCGAAGACAGCGTATCCCGATTGTTCATGAACAAGGAGACCGCCGTCAGGCCATAGCGCCGCGGCTGATCTTCCAATATCCATTCCACTGCGATATGAGCAATATTATTATTAAGCTGCAACGTTTCCTGTATTTTCCGTTGCGCTACAGTCTTGCGTGGCAGCACGGCCTGTATCAGTGTCTGAACAAAAACGGTCTTACCTGCCCCATTTTCCAATAATAAAATTCCATTGAACCCGTCAAATCGAAAGGTCGTATCAATATATCGTTTATTTCCGTTGTCATATACAACATTCACAAAGCGAATCCTGCTAATGGATGGCATTGTTTTCTCCTTCTTTCACATCTTCACGATGATCCTCATCATACATAAAATCCGTAATTCCTTTATTATATTCCCGGTCCATATAATAGGAAATGTAAATTGTCCTTGCCTTATCCGTCAATTCGATTTCATGATTACCAATATCCCGCACCAGGTGTTGTTTTATTAAGAATTCTTTAGTCATATTAAGAAAACTCAACCGACTGTTCGTACGGGCATCCTGTTTTTTAGCCGTTTCCCGGATGCTGTCCATATCCGTCCATTTTCGCAACAGCGCCAGCCAATTCACATTGAGTTCTCCCTCTTTTGCTTTCAATACGTCTTCACCATGACGATTCAGGGATTCCATACGTAAATCCATATTTTCCATCCAATGCTGCATGGTTACGAATTGCAACGGCTCTGTTGATTCATAGCTGTCATAAAAACATCCAAACAAGACAATAATCGCCAAATACATGAGATAAATATCCATATTCACTGATTTAGCTGTCATGTATTCCTTTTTGATACTGTCATTGGACATATGAAATGGAGAATCCATCGATATAGGAATCAAATACAGATAATCTGCATCGCTTACTAATGTACATTGAACGGCACTGGCATAATTATCAACCAGAGAGCGAACGTGTTCATCTTCAAAATACGCTGTACAGTCCACCTTGGCTATTTCACCCTTGCTGGCCAGACCCGCATATAATTGAAATGCTTTCAAAATCGTATCATCCTGATATTCCATGATTCATGACCACCTCAATATCCATATTGCTAATTGTAAAATCACCATAATTCAGTATTCCCGCACATTCACTCACGGAAATTTGCTGCAATCCCGGTGAGCTCTTCAAAATCGCCGCATATACCGAATCGGCACTCACTGTGTCCGGATCCAGCACTAATGTTCCCCGACGATGAAGCAGCATCCAAAAAATATAAAACTGCCGGTTTAGCAGAAACGCTTCTTCCTGTTCCCGGGCATAGGCAATAAAATCACTCAATACCGCCGCTGTACCGCCATCCAGAAAATCAAGAAGACACCGGACGATATTCCCATAATGCTGCTGAATATTCCGCAATGATTCTTTTCCTGCCGGCGTATCCTCCCATTCAGGAAAATCTTCCTGTCGATTTTCCCGTTCCAACCGTTCAAGCCGCTGCGGAAAAAAGATTGCTAACGGCGACCATGTATAATGGATTTCCATGGGCAGGAACGGTGTTACCAATCGCCGCGCTGCAGTCACCGGTAAGGGCGATGCAAAAAAACGGTTGGTGATTTCCTGCTCAAAATTAAAGCTGTCCATGCCAGAAAAATAAAGTGCTTCTTCAGCCGCAGCCAACGCCGAAGTACCTAAATCAATACCGGCCTGTAATAGTGAACGATGTGCCCCATGTACTTCATCCAGACGGCGTTCCACTTCCAAAATATGATCATACGCCCGCCGTTCCGGATCTTTGTCGACATTATCATGGATACGCTGACGGGTTTCGCGGATGAATTGTTTCAGCTCTGTAAATTCTTTTTCTTCACTCTGCAGGCGTTCATTCATATCTTTGACAATCGTCCGATACCGGTCCAATGTCTCTTCCGACACGATACTACGATGAATTTCCTGTTGGATACGGTGCATGCGCCCCCGTAATGTCTCCACATCCAGCCGCATTTCTTCTACCTGGCGTAACGCCAGTACGAATTGCCCCTTTTCCAGCTGTTTTCGCAAAATCAACTGATTAATAGACAGTTGATACTCATTAAAATATTCTTTCGTAGCAAAAATAAGTTCCAGGCCCTGTTCATCCAAGAGATAATACTGTTCATTCGACGTAATATCCGCTTTATCCGCCTTGATGTAAGAATACGATACCCGGCCAGCCTTGCCGGCATCCCAATCAAAAAATACTTCTTCATTCCGTCGCCCTGTCGGCGGCCGGAATATGGCCACAATATCCCGTGCCAGTTTTTCATACCCTTGAAAATCAGGAAATAAAGATGATTTCGTCTGTTCCTGCAAAAAAGAAGCCAATTCCTGAATGCCGGCTTTCTTCTTGCCATCCAACATATATTCAAAGAAAAAAAGTAAGGTCATCAAGCCCAGTTCCATACAGGATACTTCCGTACCGTCACTACGTTTTAGTTTTCGTCGTTCCAATCGATATAATGGTGTCATGAGCAGCACCCTGCTCATACGTTCATAAAAGTTTTCCAGTTTCATAACGGAGTTCCTTCCAACAAGCTTGCAGTACCTCAGGTGACAGTGCTTCCTGCGGATAATAAAAATGTTGTTTCAAAATATTCCGAAATCGTCCGCCATCCGCTTCGTTAAAATGAGCTAAGAAATCGTACAATACAGCTTCATCCGGTTTCTGATTCATTTTTCCTTCTGACGGCGAATATGCCAGGAATTTCTTATAAAAAGGAACAGCCAGTTGAATTTCCATAGATTCTGTCATCGGCAGGCTATGCCAGATACGCAGGCCTTCCCAATCGAAATCACCGAAATACCAACATAGGTGATGACGTTCCGATGAACAGCACTGTGCCGGTAACTGCGAAATATTTCCAATAATTTTCCATCCATACCCTAATATGAGTGACGTAAAACCTGATTCCTGTAAATACGGCAGTAGTCCATAATACGTCGCTTTGTTTTCTACAATCAGGTGCCGTGCTGTCGGTTCTCCAGATACTGCCGGATTAACCGCCATCATCAATGGATCTGCATCCGCCATGATACCCAGAGACTCGTCATTTATATGCAGACGAGACAGTAATGCATGCCCTTGACCTGTAAGTAGTTTCTCATTGCCGAAAATATCATACGAACGCTGTTGAAGGGAAACCGTATCTTCTTGATTTCGCTGCGCCAAAAACCGATTGAGTTTCTCTATATCCGCTTTGTCCCGCTGCCACATTGTCAATGGCCGGCTATAATACCAGGAAATATCAACCTGTCCGGAAATGCCGAGGGATACAGCATCCTTTTGGATTGCCGCCGCACTTTCTGCAAAAAGAGACCCCACCATAATATGATACTTGCGAAATAAGCCGCCAAAATCGTTACCACTACTGCGTACTCCTGAGAGTATCTCCTGATCTTGCAGCTGCTGTACCCGGCTTCGGAACATATCATACGTCATAGACGGACACATTTGCTGAAGTTCATCCAGAGTAATGTTCTTTTTTTTATAGTGCATCAAGAGTTCTCGTAAATCCAATGAACTTCCCCCGCTTCCTATCGTATCTACGTAATATACCCGCATTTATCTTACCTTAATTATATCGGTAAAGCAAGAAAAAAGGTCCACACCCCTCCCACATCATGACAATCCATGATGCGAAGGGCCTGTGGGCCTTTATTGTAACTATTTATGCATAGGACACAACTGTAACGCCTTCTGCTTCGATGATCGCATTCAGGTGCGCCAGTTCGTCTTGCGTCGGCGTAGTGAATTGGCTTTCATCATACGGCAGACCTAACTGCGCATATTTATCGGCGCCATAACTATGATATGGCAGCAATTCCATCTTCGGTTCCTGTACATGCGCTTTGACAAAACGGGCCGTTGCCCGAATATTGTCATCATCGCCATTGATGCCCATAATGGTCGGGACCCGGACGACGATTCCCTTGCGGGATGCTCCGAGATGAGCAATATTGGCCAGGATCGTATCATTATCGACGCCGGTGTATTGCTGGTGTTTCTCCCGGTCCATGACTTTGATATCCATAAACAGCAGGTCTATTTTATCCAATACCGGCTGCAGAACAGACAGGTCAAACTGCCCGCTCGTTTCCATGGCCTGATCCAACCCCATATCATACACTTCATCGACAAGCGCTGCCAGGAATTCCGGCTGCGCCGTGCATTCTCCACCGGAATAGGTTACGCCGC
>JALCDF010000028.1 GCA_022641375.1 Megasphaera sp.
ATCCCGGCGACCGAATCGGCACGACGACGATTCCCTGTGGATGGGATAAGATAATTGCCATCGTTCCCAGTGATATTCCCGATACGCCGTTTCCGCTAAAACCGACCGATGAGGCGGATCGGAAAATGGGACAGCTCCTGGTTGCGTTTTTCCATGAGGAAGTACAAAACGGGCGGCTGCCGGCCCATCTGCTGCCGCTGCAGTCCGGAGTGGGTTCTGTCTCCAATGCGATTATCGGCTGCCTGGCCCAAAGTGAATTCGAGCATCTGTCTATTTATACGGAAGTACTGCAGGATGGCATGCTGGATTTGATCGATGCGGGCAAGATGGATGTCGTGTCGACCGGTTCTATTTCCACATCGCCTCAGGGATTAAAACGCTTTTATGACCATATTGATTTTTATAAGAAACATATCATCATCCGCCCTGTGGAAATTACCAATAATCCTGAAGTGGCCCGCCGGCTGGGATCCATTGCTATGAATACGGCCATTGAATGTGATATATACGGCAATGTCAATTCCACCCATATTTGCGGTACGCGCATGATGAATGGCATCGGCGGGTCCGGGGATTTTGCCCGCAGTGCGTATCTGACGATATTTTGTACGCCTTCCGTTGCCAAAGGCGGGAATATCAGTACCATCGTGCCGATGTGTTCTCATGTGGATCATCCGGGACACGATGTGGATATTATCTGCACGGAACAGGGACTGGCCGATTTGCGGGGACTCTGTCCTGTCGAACGGGCCCGGGCCATCATTGCCAATTGTGCGCATCCGGCATATCGGGATATGCTGACGGATTATTTGGACAGAGCCATCGAACAGACGGGAAACGCACATATTCCGCATATCCTCACCGAAGCCTTATCCTGGCATCAGCGATATATAGACACGGGTACGATGAAACGATGAGATAAAAAATACTATCGATATGATTACATTAATTACATAAATAGGAAGAAAGTGTCATATTATAGTAAAATAATACATAGTGAATATATCCGGAGAACAGTGTTACCTATGATAGGGGCGATGACGATGAGGCTGCAGACCAAATTAATCATAATGGTAAGCACTATTTTGATGACATCATTGTTGGCAGTGTATTTTTTCCTGAGTTCGTATACCTATGAAACGGTGCAGAATGAAATGGGAAATCATGCCAAAGCCGTATCCTCTATCATTGCCGTATCACCGGAATTCATTCAGGCCATAGCGGATCCGGCTGCACATGAACGGGTGCAGGAACTGGCGGAAGCGGTGCGGCGGGAGACGGGAGATGAATATATTTCCATCATTGATATGCGGGGGATACGGTTGTCTCATCCCGATAAAGATAAAATCGGCCAGCATTTTGCCGGCGGCGATGAAGCAGCGGCATTGCAGGGGAAAAGTTATATTTCCGTTGCGGTCGGGACGCTGGGGAAATCCGTACGGGCATTTCAGCCGGTATATTATCAGGGCCGCCAGGTCGGTGTCGTTGTTACCGGGGTATCCATGGAAGCAGTACAGCAGGCGATTGATAAGAAAAACAGACAATTTTTCCTGATTCTCATCGTCGTATGGGGCTGCGGCATCGTGTTGACGATGATGGTAGCGAAGCGGATCAAATCGACGCTCCTCGGCATGGAACCCTTTGCCATTGCCCGCTTGATGGTGGAACGGAATACGGTCATTAAGTCGGTCCGTGAAGGGGTCATCGTCGCCGATACGGAAGGACGGCTGCAGCTCGTGAACCGGGAAGCGAGACGTATCTTTTCGCAGGCGGGTATCCAGGGCGAACTCATTGGTAAAGAAGCTTCAGCGGTGATCCCTAATTCGCGTATGCTGGAAATCGCCCGCTCCGGCAAGGCTGAATTTGATCAGGAGCAACGTATCAATACGATGTATATCCTGACGAACCGCATGCCATTAGTGGTAGAAGGGAAAATCATAGGTGCATTGGCAACATTCCGTGATCTGGCGGAAATCAAAAAACTGGCCGAAGAGCTGACCGGGGTCAGGCGCTATGTGGAAGCGCTGCGGGCGCAGGCGCATGAATTCCGCAATCAGCTGCATGTCATCAACGGCCTGATCTTAAATGAGCATTATGGCGAATTGTCCGAATATATCCGGGAGTTATCCGCTATGGGAGATAACGAGATACGCTGGGTCAACAAGCATGTCCGGGACTCGGTGCTGGCAGCATTTTTTATGAGCAAATTGAGCCGCGGCAGGGAAATGGGCGTCGATCTTATTTTAGACAGCGATATATCTCTGCCAGAAATACACGATGGTGATTTCCGTAACGGTCTTGTCACGGTTATTGGCAATCTTATCGACAATGCGATAGATGCGGTGCAGTTTACCGATACTAAAAAGATAAACGTCTGTGTTACCGTAGAAGACGGGGACTGGTTCATCCAGGTCGAAGATACCGGTCCCGGCGTGGATGCGGCCGAGATTACCCGGATTTTCCGAAAGGGATATTCGACGAAGGGTGAAAACCGGGGATTTGGTCTGTTCTTGGTAGGAAAGGTAGTAGAAAAATATCACGGTCATATTTCTGTAGATAAAAGGGAGCCTCAGGGAACCGTGTTTACGGTACAGCTGGTTCCTGAAGAGGAGGGCTAGAGATGATACAGGTATTGATCATTGAAGATGATCCCATGGTGGCGGAAATCAACAAGGTGTTTTTATCGAAAATATCCGGATTTGCCGTGGCGGCCGTGGTGAATAACGGCTCCGATGCGTGGAAGTATTTAGAGAAACATCCCCAAAACGTACAGCTGATATTATTGGATGTGTTTATGCCGAAAATGGACGGGTTTACTTTTCTGAAAAAACTCAAACATACGTATCCGGTCATCGATGTCATTATGATTACGGCAGCACAGTCCGGCAAAGATGTGAAACGGGCGCTGAGCCATGGCGTTGTCGATTATATCATCAAGCCGTTTACGTTTGAGCGCATGGCCCTGGCTTTGAATACGTATAAGAACCGGCTGGAAATCCTCAAGGACAGTGAGGCCATGGATCAGTCCGTTATTGATAAGGGGATTTTTCAACAAAAATCGACATCGTCATCAGGCACCGTACTGCCCAAGGGAATCGATAAGCAGACGCTGGCGCAGGTCAAAGCGGCGGCAGCCCGGCAGGATGTTCCGTTCAGTACGCAGGATTTAGCGGCACAAGTCGATATTTCCCGGATTTCGTTGAAAAAATATTTGAATTATCTGGAGGAGCGGGGGGTTCTCAAAGGCACTCTGAATTATAGGGCTAAAGGCAGGCCGGTACTGCTGTATCGGTACATGTTAAAATAAGGGAAGGCAGTTACAAAAGTTACATAAATAAGACAAAAGTTCCCAATTCTTCACACTTCTTTCGAATGTTTGTATACTGAACTCATCAAATCAAACAACATTCGAAGGGAGTGCTTTTTTATGGAAGATGTAGTTGTTCAACGTTCGGAGAGTAAGAGAAATGTAACGGGTATTATCAATGTATTGATGCAGTACAAGATAGGGCCGCTGCCGCTGCCAGTGTATGTCATATTAGCTGGTATCATCATCAGTGCGGCGGTTTACGGCAAATTGCCGGCCGATATGATTGGCGGTATGGCCATCATGATGATCCTGGGGATGCTGCTCGGGGATGTAGGCTTGAAAGTCCCTGTCCTGAAAGAAATCGGCGGGCCGGCTATCTTATCCATCTTTGTACCGTCTTGTCTGGTGTTTTATCACATCCTCGATGGAGGTTCCGTCCAGGCCATCGATGCATTCATGAAAGGTTCCAATTTCCTGTATTTTTATATTTCCTGTCTGGTCGTCGGCAGTATTTTGGGGATGGTCAGGAAAGTCCTGATCCAGGGATTCTTGCGGATGTTCGTTCCGCTCATCGTAGGCACGGCGACAGCGATTACTGCCGGTGTCGGTGTCGGCATTCTTACCGGTGTAGGAGCGTATAAGACATTCTTTTATATCGTCGTTCCTATTATTTCCGGTGGCGTCGGCGAAGGTATCCTGCCATTATCCGTCGCTTATTCCGAAATTTTGGGTTCTTCACCGGATCAGTTCATTTCCATGCTGGTTCCGGCGGCGATGCTCGGCAATGTATTTGCCATCATTTCTGCCGGCATATTGAAAAAACTGGGAGAAATGAAACCGAATCTGACGGGGAACGGCACGCTGGTTAAATACGGCGACGATGATATGCAGGATATGCAGAATAATGACAAACCCGTCAATTTCAGCTTAATGGGTGCCGGCCTGATCCTTGCTTGTTCTTTCTACATCGCCGGCCGGCTGCTGAATATGGTGATTCCTATTCCGGCGCCGATTATCATGATTATCGGTGCGGCCCTGATCAAAGCGCTGGGCATCATGCCGGAACAGCTCGAACAAGGTGCGTTCCACCTGTATAAATTCGTTTCTACGAACCTGACATGGGCCCTGCTCGTCGGAATCGGCGTATTGTATACGCCGTGGGATCAGGTCATCGCTGCGATTACACCGGCGTATGTACTCATTGTGCTGGCAGTCGTCCTGTCCATGGTCTTGTCCGGATTCTTCGTCGGCCGTCTGATGAATATGTATCCTATCGAATCAGCATGTGTTACGGCTTGTCATAGTGGCTTGGGCGGTACCGGGGACGTCGCAATCCTGTCCTCCTGCAACCGCATGGAACTCATGCCGTTCTCGCAGATTTCCACACGTATCGGCGGTGTTGGCACGGTTGTAGCGGCAGCTATTTTGATGAGAATATTCTTATAAGAGCAGAAAATTTGACATAGTGGGTATGATACATAAAAGGAGAACGCAGATCATGGACAATACATTCAATGAAGCATTAACACTACACGAAAATTTGATGGGCAAATTAGTGGTGAGCAGTAAAGTACCGGCCGATTCCAAAGAAGCATTGGCGTTGTTATATACACCCGGGGTTGCGGCACCGTGCCTGAAAATCGCCGAAGATAAAAAGCGCTCATATGAATATACGGGGCGGGGGAATTACGTGGCCGTTATCACCGATGGCAGTGCCATCCTGGGATTAGGAAATATAGGTGCTGAAGCGGGCATGCCGGTCATGGAAGGAAAATGCTTGTTGTTCAGTGAATTTTCCGGGATCAACGCCGTTCCTCTCTGTATCGGCACACAGGATGTAGAGGAAATCATTAAGTTCGTCCAGCTGACCGGCCCCTCGTTTGGGGGAATCAATCTGGAAGATATCAGCGGCCCGCGCTGTTTTGAAATCGAACGGCGCCTTCGCGATACGATGAATATACCCGTATTCCATGACGATCAGCATGGCACGGCGATTATTGTCCTGGCCGGCATCATCAATGCATTGAAGCTGGTAGGCAAGCAAAAGGAAACGGTCCGCATCGTCATCAATGGCGGCGGTGCTGCCGGGCTCAGCATCGGCAGACTGCTCTTGGAATACGGGTTTGCAGATGTAACTATCTGTGATATTCATGGAGCCATTTACGAAGGTGATCCGTCACTCAACCCGGCGCAGGCCGAAATGGCGAAACGAACGAATAAACGCGGCGATAAAGGGAGCCTGGAAGACATCATCAAGGGCAAGGATGTATTCATCGGCGTATCCCGCGGCGGTCTCGTGTCTCCGGATATGATCCATTCTATGGCAGCGGATGCAATTTGTTTTGCCATGGCCAATCCGATTCCGGAAATCTATCCGCAGGAAGCTAAAAAAGCAGGTGCCAGAGTTGTTGGCTCAGGCCGCTCTGATTTCCCCAATCAGGTAAATAATGTCCTCGTTTTTCCGGGAGTCTTCCGGGGAGCGCTGGACTGCCGGGCTTCGGATATCAGCGAAAAGATGAAATTAGCTGCCGCTGCAGCCATTGCGGCGGTTGCCGAACAGGATGGCCTGCGTGAAGACTATATCCTGCCGGATGCCTTTGATAAACGGGTCACGGTGAATGTTGCGGCGGCGGTAGCCCAGGCAGCAACAGAAGAAGGCATCGCCCGGATCCCGATGACATTTAAAAAAGAAGCAGAAAAAGCAGAAACATTCATACAATAACAAAAACAAAAAAATGATACAAAAAAAGCTCCTCCACAGGATTAAGTGGAGGAGCTTTTGCCGGTCAACAACCAAGAACTAACAACCAAATCGCCATGCATGAATCCGGCGATATCTTATAGCAGGGCAATCAATTGGTCTGTCGCAGCTGCCGTGGTGGCCCAGCTGGTAGCGAAACGGACGACGGTATGCGTGGTGTCGTACATTTCCCAAAAGCTGAAGTCGACATGCTGTTCCAGCCGGCATTTCGCTGCGTCATCCAAAATAACGAAAATCTGGTTGGTGGGAGAATCAAAATACAGAGAATACCCTTTTTCTTGTAATGCTTTTTTGATTTTTTCCGCATATTCGATGGCGGAGCGGCCTATATGGAGATACAGGTCATCTGTAAAGAGTTCATCAAACTGGATACCCAGTACGCGTCCTTTGGCAACCAGGGCGCCGTGTTGTTTGATGATGGTAAAAAAGTGCGGGATACGGTTGTGCTGCGGAATGACGACAGCTTCACCAAATAAAGCGCCGCATTTTGTGCCGCCGATATAAAAGGCATCGCAAAGACGGGCTAAGTCCGGCAGAGTCACATCATTTTGCGTACTGGCCAGGGCATAGGCCAGACGGGCGCCGTCGACGTACAGGGGCAGGTGATGCGAATGGCAGATATGACTGATTTGCGTCAATTCTTCCAGCGAGTAAAGGGTGCCGTATTCCGAAGGCTGGGAAATATAGACCATGCCGGGCTGGACCATATGATCATGATTGGCGTCATCCTGGAAATCTTTCATATACGCATCGATTTCTTCGGCAGTAATCTTACCGAAATGCTGGGGCAGCGGTAATACCTTGTGGCCGCCCAATTCAATGGCTCCGGCTTCATGGACACTGACGTGGCCGCTAGCCGGACTGAGGACGCCCTGATAGGAGGCCAGCAGGGCATCGATGACGGTGGCATTGGTCTGGGTGCCGCCGACTAAAAAGAATATATCGGCATCCGGGCAATGGCAGGCCTGGCGTATTTTTTCTTTGGCAGCTTCGGAATAGGGTCAAAGCCATAGCCGGCCGTTTGCATGAGATTGGTTTCCATTAATTTTTTTAGTATATGGGGATGAGCGCCTTCCATATAATCGGAAGCAAATTGTAATTTCTGTAGTTGAGTTTGCATATGTTTCTCCTTCTTTCCGGCAGCGTTGCAAGAGGCTGCCTGCATTGATTTTTTATTGGTATTATTATAAAATGATACTGTCCATGATGCAAAAGGAAAAACATCATGATGTTCATGACAGACTGTCATATAAGGAGAACGCAATGGAAGTAGTGAAATGTAAAGCTTTTTTGGCGGCTGCTGATACGGGCAGTATGACGGCGGCGGCCGAACGATTGGGATATACGCAGTCCGGCGTAACGCGGATGATTCGTTCGCTGGAAGAAGAAATCGGCTTCCCGCTGCTCATCCGTACGCAGAAAGGGGTTATCCTTACAGCGAATGGCACGTCGATGATACCTGTTTTTCGGGATATCATCCATGCATATGAAAATGCGGAACAGCGCAGTGCGGAAATCCGCGGTGTCGTCAGAGGGACGTTGATCGTCGGCAGTTTCTATAGTATTTCGGCTATCTGGATGCCGCCGATATTGAAACGGTTCGGCAAACTATATCCGCATGTCAAAGTCCATTTACAAGAAGATGGGAGCCGGGAAATGTCGCAATGGCTCAATGAAAAATCAGTAGATTGCTGTTTTTGTACCGAACCGGTCAGCGGCACCGTATGCGACTGGATACCTCTCTGGCAGGATGAAATGGTTGCCTGGCTTCCCAAGTCTCATCCGTTGGCCAAGGCAGCATCGTTCCCTATCGGGCAATTAGAAAAGGAACCGTTTATCCAGACATTACAGGGCCACGATACGGATCAGGACCGGCTGTTATCGGCGGAACATCTTCATCCGGATATTTGCTTTACTACGAAGGATGGTTTTTCTACGTATAATATGGTAGCTGCCGGGCTGGGTGTCAGTTTCAATCAACGGTTGATTACCACGAAATGGAATGGCGAAGTAGCCGAAGTCCCGTTTGATCCGCCGTACTATATTTCCATGGGAATCGCCGTGCCGTCACGGAAAGAAGCATCGCCGGCGGCACGGAAATTTATTGCCTGTTCAAAGGAAGTCATACAACAGCTGCAGCAGTAACTTCGATTGAGGGTGATTTTATGCGCCGTTTTGTGGTATACTGTTTTTGAACATGTTTAATCGAGAGTACTATGGGTGGTGAGGGATATGGAGGACAATAATCCGGTGAAGAAAAGGAAACGGGTGGTGATGTGGTGTAAGAATCATCGCCGCTGGTTTAAGCGGGGCCTGGTATTCCTTGCGATATTTACCGTCTTCTTTTATGGAGCCTGCGTGTTTCTGAGCTATAAATCGGCTGATATTTTTAATGTCATCGTAGCCAGACGACAATTATTTCCCGGCAGTGTAACGGTAGAACGGCTCAGTGCGACGCCGTTAGGGCTGGTATCTTTTGAAGGGCTGGTATGGAAAGATGCAGACGGCAACCTGCTGGCAGATGTACCCGAAGGGTCCTTCCGGGTACGTTTATGGGATGTTGTCATGCGGCGCATCGGGACGACGACGGTAACCGAATTAAATATTGAACAGGGCAGTTATTTCCATCTTATTTTTGATGATAATATGGAACTTCAGAATATCAAGGACCCCAATAAAAGAATAAAGAAGAGCAATAAAAATAAGAATGGCCTCATTCAGATTACCGGTCTCAAAGGGAATAAGAAATTTATTTGCAAGCTCAATATCCGGGACGGACGGATCGAAGCGGAATCGCCGGGACGGCATTTCATCATCAACCATGTGGATATACGGGGAGATGTCAATACGGGCAGCAAATCTAAACTGGATTTGACGGCGGAACATTTCGAAGGAACCGTAGAGGCGGAAGAATTACGGCTGGGCGGAACCATCGATTTTGCTCCGGATATCCCGACGTATACCATGTATCTGGCGATCAAAGACTGTAATCCCAAATCATTGGATGTGGGCGTAGATATCGACGATAAGGCGTCGGTATATGCCAATATCACCGGGGACTTGCCGCATCCGCAGATTGATGGGAATCTCTCGATGGAAAAGCTGGATATCACGGCATTGAAATTTACCGACCTGAAGGGACATTTTCATTATGCCGACGGAAAACTGGAAGCTGATCAGGTCACTGCATCGGTATTCGATGGTTCCGTGAAAGCATCGGGAAAATTCGACCTGGATGCCAAATCCTATGAAGCGGATCTGGTCGGAACGGATTTAAAAGGGGGCATGGCAGCGCACGAGGGCATGCTTCGCTGTAAAGTGGATCTGAATCTGCACATGAGTGAAAACAGGACACTGGGCGAACGGAAAATCTACGGTGATTTTTATTCCGGTTCGGGACGATACTATCTCCTGCCATTTGATAAAATTTCCGGCACGTTTGAACAAATCGGCAAGACGCTGACATTCAGGAACGTCGTTATCTCTCTGGCTATGGGAGATGTGACGACGGATGCTTTCCGCATCGTCAATGGTAAAGTGCATCTGGAACCCATTTACATTACGGATGGGATGGAACGGACACGTCTGCGATAGTGGCATTTTTCAAAAAAAGAGCTCCATATATAGTATGGGAGCTCTTTTTTTTGAACGATTTTATTCATTTATCCAGGCAGTAAATTCTTTGGTATGGCGGATTTTGTCAAAATGGGATTGTGTACGGGCGGCGTCTTTGACATTGGTATTGTCCAGGGCGGCCGCTTCTTTTAAATAGATCAGGGCGTCTCTGGCGTTTCCCTGATCGCCGTAGATGGTAGCGATGCCATAATAACTCCAGGTGTTATCCGGTTCGCGGGCGATGACCTTTTGGAACCATTGGATGGATTCATCGTATTGCCCGTTGATCTTATACGACAAGGCCAAATCATAGAAGGACGGGACATAGTCCGGGGCCAGCTTCAGGGCCTCCTGGATCAGGGCGATGCCGCCGGTCACATCTTTTTTATTGCCGCTGCTGTTGCCGCGCATAGCCATGGCGACGCCTTTGCCGGACAAGGCTTTGTAGTTGTTTTTGTCAGCGGCAATGGCTTTATCGAACAAGGAGATGGCCTTGTCATAGTCGAACTGTCCATAGGCTTTTTCACCGTCCGCATAGAGTGCTTCCGATGCAGCGGAAATAGCCGGTGCCTGTTGCTGCGTCTGGGCCGGCGGTGCAGCGGACGAATCCTTGGGCGTATCGGTACCGCAGCCCGCAAGGAGTATGGCAGCTAGTAGGGTGATGCATAAAAAATGAGGATAGTTCATGACGGATCCTTTCTGGGTTACATGGTCTGCATGCGGTTATAAATAGGCAGCTTGCGTAAATGCCGCAGTGTGAAAATAGAAGTGATGCCGATGAGGATGCCCGTACCGATACCGGCGACGGCCAGAATCGGCAGATACAGCATGACTTTTATGTTTTCTACCACCAGGCTGGCGACGACAACCTGTCCCAGGTTGTGGAATATACCGCCGGCCGCACTGACGCCGATAAGACTGAACTTCCCCGTGCTTTTCAGGAACATCATGCAGCCCAGGCTGAAAGCGGCGCCGGCAGCGCTGTATAAAAAGGCGTTGATGCCGCCGGCAAAAGCCGTGGAGAGGATGATGCGGATAAGCAGGATGAGGCAGACATCTTTTTTCTTTGGCAATGCATAGAGGGCGATGACCGTAATCAGATTGGCCAGGCCGAGCTTGGCCCCCGGGGCGATGAACGGAACGGGCAGCATGCCTTCGACGATATACAGAACGAGAGATTGGGCGATAAATAAGCCCAATATGATGATACGAAAGGTTTTATTCATACAAATACCTCTAATGAGCGGGAATAATATCGGGATCGTCGTTGGTGCCGGCCCGGACTTCAATCATGACTTTGTGAGGCAGGCAGATGACGGAAGCACCGGGCTTGCTGATGAACCCTTCCTGGATACAGATTTTATCCGGGCAGTCTGATTCGATGATACCGATGGTATGGTCTTTGACCACGACGGTATTGTAGCCCGCGTCCGTCCGGATGGTGAAGGTATCCGTGCCGCTGTGCTCCGATAAGGGAATCGTTTTATATGATTTGCCGTCTACGGTGATGACGGCATAGGTTGTCGAGGTATCCCGGTCCTGTCCGGAGGCGACGAAGATGATTTCCGGTACCAGAGACAAGATGAGCAGGGATACGATCAGGATGATATCAGCTTTTTTAATGAGTTTCATAAGCGGCCTTTTCTAAAAAATGATGATATATGAAAGGGAAGCGACCGGTTTCCCCGCAATCGCAACGGAGGAGAGCCCCGCATTGTCTGCGACGCCGGAAGTTATCGGAACGGCAGCCAGCCGGATGATACGAGAAGATAAAATGCCGGGTAGAGCAGGCCGATGTAAAGGATGGTCGTCGTAATGAAGGGGGCCATGGCCAGATTGACGTTCAGATTGTACAGGCGGGCAGTGACCAGTGAGTTGATGGCGCAGGGCGTAGCCATACAGATGATGAGGGTGCCCAGCAGGACCGGATCCGTCGTGAACCACGTGGCGATACCGTAAGATACCAGGGGTGGTATGATCAGTTTGATCGGGATAAGGTTTAGCGTGCGGCTGTAAAATAACTTCAATGTGGAAAAATCGATGAGATAACCGATGGGAAGAAGAGCACACCAGGCATTGATATGGACCAGTGACTGAAAGACCGTTCCCAGTACGGGAGGACGGGGCGTGCCGAGCGTAGACAGAATCATGCCGGCCAGGATGCCGAAGATTGAGAATTGATTCCAGTTGATGAATACGCCCTTCCAGTTTTTTTCAAAGAAGGACAGCAGGCCGACGTTTTCCCCATTATGTTCATAATAATACCCCATGGGGAACAGGAGGAACAGCATGACGAAATTCTGGAATACGCCGATAATCTGGACATAGGCAAATGATAATTCGCCGTACAGCAGATAGCCGCACAGTCCGCCCAGCGTTCCGATATTGGAAGGAATCGTCGCGACCAGATAGCTGCCCTGGTCGATTTTTTTGTGGAACCGTTTGTGCAATCCCAGGGCCAGGACGATTCCCAACGGCAGGAAGGCATTAAAAAAAGAGAAAAAGGGCAGCAGCATGAGCTCGCCCCGAAGTGGTAAAATCCAAAAACTAAGAAATGTCAAGATAGTAACGATAACGATAATATTGAAACGAATCAGGGTATTGCACTGATCGTTGCTGATGAGCTGTTTTTGATGCAGCATATAGCCGACGATCAGCGGTAAGATAATATCAAAAAAAATCAACAGGATGCGTGATTCCCCTCCATCCATGGTATTCCTTCTTTCTGGTACCGGCAGCTGGCATTATTCCTGGTGATGAGCTGTTCGGAAGGCATCAGCCAGGGAGAAGGTCAGCGGTTCGGACGGTTTGGTGGCAGCGATGATAGGCTGCATGATATCGTGGAATTCTTTTCGTTTTTGGGATAACGTATATAGTTTGGATGTATTGCGGGCATCCCATAAGGCGTCATGCATTTGCCCGTCGAACGATTCGCCTAACGTATTTACCGCCTTATCCAGGGAGATGACATTGCTCAGTCCCAGGAGGTTGCAGTAAATCTGTTGGAAATTCTGCCAATGGCCCAGCATCCAGCTGATAGAATGGTCTTTCATATCCAGCTTTTTCAGGCGCATTTCACAGGTCAGCTGATGCCAGTCGTTTTCGCTCCAGGCATACATTTCATAGTCATTATCATTCTTGTCACGGCACCAACCCAGAAAATGGTCAAAAGCCTGGGTGAAATGAGGCGCATCCGCCAGCATTTCCATGGTGATCCCCGTCAGTTTTTGGCAGGTAGCGTTCATTTTCGTCGTATATTCCGGCCGGACATATTCTTTGTACGATGAAATTTCTGTTCCCGCTTCATCTATTTTTACGGCACCGATTTCAATGATTTCCCCTTTACAGATACGGCGTACTTCCTTTTGTTTTTTGCCGATAGGATTCATTTCAAAATCAACAAATACTGCTTTCATCTGGTTCGTCCTTTCTATAGGCGCGTATCATAAAGCTATACGCCTTATTATACCACAAGGGAGGAATGCGTAGCCAGTAAAACCGTATATCCTCCGGGGCAAATATAAAAAGCAGCGCCCTGCCTGAGCGGGACGCTGCCGGAATCGGTCAGCCGTGATTAAAACCAGACGGCTGTATCTAATGCGTTGATATTTCCTTTTGTTTCCAGATGAACTTCCTGGCCGTCTTCCAAATCGGTGAAGATGCACAGGCAGGCATCGGAAGGAGCATTGGCTTTGAGATAGGCATCATCGAATTCCATGAGCTTATCGCCTTTTTTGACTTCCTGGCCGTTTTCTACGAAGACCGTGAAGCCCTTGCCGCCTAACTTGACGGTGTCGATGCCAATGTGCAGCAAATATTCCGTGCCGTCGGCAGCGGTCATGCCGATGGCATGTTTTGTATCGAATACGAACGTAACGGTGCCGTCTGTCGGTGCATAGACCGTGGAATCCGTCGGATAGACAAAGAATCCGTCACCGGTCATCTTGCCGGCAAATGCTTCATCAGGAGCTTCGGTGATGGGATGTAATTCGCCCGTGAAGGGAGAATTGAAGAAGTGTTTTTCAGCCGGTTCTTTCGGTGCGGCGTCTGCTGGTTTTTCTGCAACCGGCGCAGCTGTCGGAGCAACGGTTTCTTCTTGCTGAGGTTCCACATCCGGAGCTGTTTCCAGATAGGTTTCCAAATTGGATTTGATGACGGCGACCTGCGGGCCATAGACGACTTGGACACCTTTGCCTTTTTTGATGATACCGACGGCACCGGTGGCTTTCAGGATGCCTTCGTTGACCTGGTCCGGGTCATCGACGGAGCAGCGCAGGCGCGTAGCGCAGCAATCGACGGACGTGATGTTCCGTTTACTGCCCAGACCGCGGGCAATGGCCTGGCTGACGATATCAACGGGAGCAGCACCGTTTGCTTCAGCGGCTTTGCGGGCATTGACATCGGCTTTGGTGTACAATTTTACTTCTTCGACATCATCTTCGCGGCCCGGTGTTTTGAGGTCGAATTTTTTGATGAGGAAATAGAATATAAAGTAATAGAGGAAGAAATATACGACACCGACGGGAATGATGTACATCCAGTTAGTCTTGGCTTCCCCCTGGAGAATACCGAAAATAAATAAGTCGAGGAAACCGCCGGAGAATGTGAGGCCAACGGCGATATTGAGCATGTGAGCAATCATGTAAGCGGCGCCGCCAAGAATGACCTGAACGGCATACAAAATAGGTGCTGCGAATAAGAAGGAGAATTCAATCGGTTCAGTGATACCAGTCAGCATCGATGTCAGGGCTGCCGATAACAGCAAGCCGCCGGCTATCTTGCGTTTTTCCGGTTTGGCTGTCCGATACATAGCTAATGCAGCGCCGGGAAGGCCGAAGATCATGAAGATGAATTCGCCGGAGAAATACCGTGTCGCATCAGCGCTGAAGTGCGTGACGTTAGGCGAAGCCAGCTGGGCGAAGAAGATGTTCTGCCCGCCTTGGACGAGGTTGCCGTCGACCATCATCGAGCCGCCGACACCGGTCTGCCAGAAAGGCAGGTAAAATACATGATGCAGGCCGAACGGAATCAGAGCACGTTTGATGATACCGAAAATCAGGGTTCCTACGTAGCCTGTACCGGTGACGAGACCGCCGAGAGCAAAAATCCCATCCTGGACGGTAGGCCATATGAAATACATCAGGATACCGACGAACATGTAGACGACGGTGGAAATAATCGGGATAAAGCGGGAGCCGCCAAAGAAGGAAAGGGCATTTGGCAGGACGATTTTATGATAGCGGTTATGCATGGCGGCAACGCCGAGGCCGACGATGATACCGCCGAAAACGCCTTCCTGCAGGGACATGATACCGCAGGAAGCGGCAATCGTACCTTCCAGTACATCGGGAGACACCGTACCGTTTGCCAGGACTTTGCCGGTAATCTTGAGGACGGCATTGGTCGAAGCGTGCATGACGAGGAAGGCAATCATAGCTGCCAGTGCAGCTACTTCTTTTTCTTGTTTGGCCATACCGATAGCGACGCCGACGGCAAAGATAATCGGTAAATTACCGAAGATGATATTGCCGGCACTGGACATGATAGTAAGTAATGAGTTCAGTAATGTGCCGGAGCCGAGGACGCTTTCCAACCCGTAGGTTTGAATGGTCGTCGGATTCGTGAAAGAGGCGCCGATGCCGAGAAGCAGACCGGCAATCGGTAAAATAGCTACCGGAAGCATGAAGCTTCGGCCGATCATCTGCAGGACGCTGAAAATTTGATCTTTCATTGTATATCCCCCTTTGATATAAATATATAGTATAGATAAATAGGACTATTAATAAGCAATTTATTTTAACATATATCCGGTAAAATGCAATCAACATAGTGATGAATTAATTGCATGTTACATATAATTTATAATTCTAAAGAAAACGATGCCATATACGGGTTTTCTGTTATCAAAAAAGCTGATTTAAGTTCTTGGGGACATGAAAAAATACAGCGTCCGGGAGGAGAGATACATGCTATAATAGTAATAAAAACAGGAGGCGGATAGAGATGGCAGATATATCTGCGTATGAAAATTCATGGTGTTTTGCCTGTGGTGAAGATAATCCTATTGGGCTGAAATTAAAAATGAAGATTGACGGCGACCGGTGTGTTGCGTATTTTACGCCGGAAAAGAAGCATGAAAGTTATGGGGACCGGATGCATGGCGGCCTGGTCAGTACGCTGCTAGATGAAGTTATGGGCGATTATGTGTTTCGTACCGTAGGGCAGCCGGCATATACCGCGGATATCAATATCCGTTTTCGTTCGTCTATCCCCATTGGTGAAACCATCAAAATCGAAGGATGGGTTACGAAACACCGTGGCCGCCTGTATGTTACGGAAGGGCGGATCACCAAGGCTGACGGGAACGTCGCGGCGGAAGCTACGGCGAAGATGATGTTAGGTAGATGAGCCGCCCGTTCTCCTGTCCGTTCAGATGTCACCATCCTATTGTTGCCGCTTCGTCCTCAAAGAAAAGACGCCCATATTCGTTAGGATAAGAGCGTGGGTTCGTGTCACATAGGCAAGAATGGGTTTTCTTTTCGGATTCAGCAGGCAACAGTACGGATGGCGCCAAATTCACGGCCAGAAGAACAGGCAGCTCGGAGTGTCGTGTATTTCGGGATTGAGCGGCGACGGCCGCCTGTTTTTTGCCTCACCCTTCGAGGGGAGGTGGCTCCGGCATGGGTTTTGCCGGAGTCGGAGGGGTTTACAGCGGAGCTACTGCCCATTCTCAAAGAAAGAGGTGGACATCATCCTTATTTTGTCCACTCAATGGCTGTAGAGGAAGCCGCAGCCCGTTCTCCTGTCCGTTCAGATGTCACCATCCTATTGTTGCCGCTTTCATCCTCAAAGAAAAGACGCCCATATTCGTTAGGATAAGAGCGTGGGTTCGTGTCACATAGGCAAGAATGGGTTTTCTTTTCGGATTCAGCTGGCAACAGGACGGATGGCGCCAAATTCACGGCCAGCAGAACGGGCTGCTTTGGGTTGTCGGGTGTTTTCGTTCTGCGAAGAGAGAGGTGGACAAAACAAGGATGCTGTCCACCAGTAGCAATTGCCGGGGAGTGAATCAGTTCTTCGTTGTTGAAGGAGCGGTTCTTGGTTCTTAAAAGAAAAAACTAATTTTTTAACAACCGCACTTATAAGAACCAACAACTAACAACGAATATCCCCAACCACCGAATTTTTGACAATGGGGAATCAGTCGGATGACTATTGCCGTATTGAATAACTAGTGACGAAATATGTATAGTTCTATAATTATGCATGTTTATAACATGCCGATTTTTGATAAAAGCGGACCATATCGAGATGATTTTACGTCTGAGTACCAAACATGAAAATGGCTTAGTATAGCGTGTTGAAAGAAAAAAGCAGTTGTATTTTAAAGTATACTTTAAAATACAACTGCTTTTTTTATGAATTTAACTCTTATGGACATTATATCTCTTTTAATTATACAATTCAACCCTCATTTCGTTATATTTAATCATTTTTGGGCTAATTTGAGAAAAATTATCCAATTGTATTTTAAAGTATACTTTAAAATACAGTTTTAAAATTTTTTAAAATCGGGAAAAGCGCGGCATATAGCCGATTTTAAAAAAATCACCGGACTGTTTTTTTGTCTGTTTTCAAACCGAAGCGGGTAGTTTGTCTTTTTGTATGATTATGTATTTTTGTGTATCTGCAAGGGCGTCGGTAAGGAGCAAAGACAATGCGTATAACAACTCCTATTATTCATAAACATATGATGAGAAAGGGAGGTGGATGAGCGTTTGTGCAGCGGATAGTTCCCTATATGTCATCGCGTATACCGAAAAAAGCCATCATCACAGGTCATCATGCCGGGGCGTCGGGAAGTATCAATTTACGGAGATAGTTTTTAAGGAAGACCCAATCAGGAAACAGAAAGGGGAATGTACATGAATAAGATATTCAAGGTTATTTGGAGTAAGACGAAGCATTGCTATGTTGTCGTATCTGAATTGGCAAACAATGTGTCCAGCAATTCGGAAAATAAAAGAGGTTCCTCTCGCATGAAAGCGGCAAGATATGCGGTTATGGGATTGTTGTGCTGCAGCGTCATGGCTAGCGGTTCCATGATGGCGGAAGCAAACTTTTCAGGTGGAGGCGGGACTGCTTCGGGATCGAATTCTGTTTCAATAGGTTCTGGAGCTGTTTCATCGAAAACGGATACGATAACCATTGGGACAGATAATAAGGCATCGGCAAACGTTGCAATAGCAATTGGTCGTGCTTCGGAAGCAACCGGTGAATTTGCAACAGCTATTGGTTCGACTGCATATGCAAATGGAAGAGATTCGGTTGCTATAGGAACAAATACGGCTGCTACTAAAGACATAGCACTAGCGTTTGGCTCAGGATCTAAAGCAACGGGAGTGGCAAGTGCAGCTATTGGTGCATCTGCAAAGGCAAGTGCAGAGAATGCGTTTTCTATGGGGACAAACAGCTCTGCGGCGGCAGTCAATGCTACGGCTATTGGAGCGGGTGCAAATGCTACGGGAGTGGTAAGTGCAGCTATTGGTACATCTGCAAAGGCAAGTGAATCGAATGCTACTGCATTGGGGCCGGGTGCTACTGCATCTGCTGCAGGTGCAAGTGCATTGGGCGGTTCATCCAAAGCTACGATTGCCGATAGTGTTGCTTTAGGAGATAATTCTGCCACTTCTGTTGCGGTTAAGGTAGCAAACGCTAAAGTTGGCAATATAACCTACACATTTAGTACAGCCGGTGATGCGGAAGCTCCGACAAAAGTGGTTAGTGTGGGCAGCAGCACGATAAAACGGCAAATCCAGAATGTGGCTAACGGGCAGGTGACATCAGCAAGTACGGATGCCATCAACGGCAGCCAGCTCTATGCTGTAGCCGGTCAGGTATCGACAAATCTGTCAAAAATAAATACGAATACGACCAATATCGGTATCAATAAGACGAGTATTACCAACCTGACAACTACGGTAAATAAAGGCTGGGAAGCCGATGTAAATGGTACAAAAGTAAAAGCTGTTACACCGACGAGCAACAAACTGAATTTCGTTGCAGGAAAGAATGTCACGATTATCGGCAGTGGTGATAACATTACCGTTAAAACTGTAGACAGCCCGTCCTTTACGAATGTGACGGCTACGGGGAATGTGACTGTTGGAGGAAAAGTAACCGCAGCCAGCGAAACTATCGGCGGCAAGGTGAATATCGGCAGCACGGGCATTACCATGGGCAATACGAAAATCACCGGATTAGCGGCAGGTACATTGTCTTCTACGTCAACCGATGCGGTCAATGGCAGCCAGCCCTTTGCGACCAATACGAACGTTACGAATAATGCGACTGCGATTACCAAGGTGACAAATGCAGTCAATGCCGGTTGGGAAGCCGATGTAAATGGCACAAAAGTAAAAGCCGTTACACCGACGAGCAACAAACTGAATTTTGTTGCAGGGAAGAATATTACGATTACCGGCAGTGGTGATGATATTACCGTTAAGACTGTAGACAGCCCGTCTTTCACGAATGTGACGGCTACGGGAAATGTGACGGCAGCGACTGAAACTATCGGTGGCAAGGTGAATATCGGTAGCACAGGCATTACTATGGGAAACACGAAGATTACCGGATTAACACCGGGTGCTGTCAACTCGACGTCGACGGATGCCATCAATGGCAGCCAGCTCTATGAAACCAATCAGACGATTGGCAAAGGCCTGACCTTTGTCGGCAATACCGGTTCTGTCAATAAGAAACTCGGCGACCGGATGAACATCGTCGGTACCGGCGGTGATGGGTTGTATTTATCGGATAACGTCAAGACTGAAGTAGACAGTGAAGGCAACCTGCTCATCAAGACGAAGAATACCTATACGACGGGCGTAACGGTGGATCCTACCAGTAAAAAAGCTACCTTTACCCGCAATGACGGCCAGTCTTATAGTCTTGATTTCGGCGATATAGGCTTGTCGACGACGGATTACCGCCTCGTCGGAGCTAAGAATACAGCTACGGGGAAATACACGAACAGCTATGCTGTCGGCGATGACAACAGCGTATCCCTGAATGTCATGGATCCCAATACGGGAGACCTGGATCAGGTGACGATTACGGATATTGCCAAAGCCAGCGATATTCAGGATGTCAAAGACAATGCCGTATTGTATGATAACACCGGTAAAGATTCGGTTACCCTGAAAGGTACGAACGGCACGAAGATTACGAACCTGAAAGATGGCGACATATCTTCTACATCCAGCGATGCCGTGAACGGCAGCCAGCTTTATGAAACGAATCAAAATGTTACTAACTTAGGGGATACAGTTACCAATC